>NZ_JASJFE010000023.1:0-4441 GCF_030067735.1 Microcystis sp. M53598_WE2
ACAAATTCCTATTGTCTGGGAACTAATAATCTCAAAATTTTGGAATACGACCCCAGGAACTAGGGAGGTGATTAATCTCTGAATCTGGGGAAAAACCCGCGAAGATATAAAAATTATTACCCAGAAAATTAAGACCGTGGCCAAGGTAGCACTTACCGTCAAAGTTGCATCTTTTAAGAGGTTATCCGGTTGACGTTCTTGACGATAACGGACAATGGCCGCTTTAATCTTTGCTAAAGCTCGTTCGGCCAATACTTCTTGACTTACTGAGTGTAATTTGGCATCTTTAGAAGTAATAGTAGCAATAACCGTATCTCCCAAAATAATCGAGGGGTTTTTGTCTTCAGGATCGATTTTTATGGTTAAATCTTCAGGAGAAAGAGCATCGTCATCGGCAATTTTTTCAATTCTGGTTGTAATCGATTTCGCTCTTTCTTGCGCTGAAAAAGAACCTATTCCCTGCCGAATCGTAAAAAGTTCTTGATTATCAAGCATGACGGGAAAAACTTCTCCCAAAGTTTCCAGGGGTGTTTCCTGTCCTTGTTTAGCAGGATTATTCTGGGCCGCTATCATGAGGATGGGGGATAAAGTCAGTAACAAAACTAAACAAAACAGCCCTAGGTAACGCCAGATTTTTTGCATCTTCTAAGCCACAATTGCACAGGAGCGATCGAGTTTAATACCTCTTTTTTTCATCGTAGCATGGAATAGTTCTGTGGATAACACCTGTTCCACCGGATAAATCCCGGCTTTTTGGAGTTTTGCCGCTAAGATTAATTCTGCCACGCTGCCAGTTCCCCAACCCGCTGCTTGAGCAGTATTCTCGTGAAGCATAGTTGCTTGATAAACTGCTTTTTGCTGCCCTTGCCATCCGGCCACTTTTGCTAACATTGCTACCCCAATTCCCGAAAATTTATCGGTTACTTCTGTCATGCGATAACTAACTTGGGAAAAAAACTCGATTCCCCGAGAACTTTCTACCCAAGCATCGGGAAAAATATGGGCAGTAATCCAAGTTAAATGATTATAAAAATCGGGAATAGAACCAAATTTTGTAATCACATTTTGCACTTGAAAAGATTCAGCAAAAGTATAGGTTTCTGGCATATCAAACCAATAAACACCAGTTTTACCTAAAGGAGCGGGAAAGTCAATTACTTCTCTAGCAGTATAGGGTTTAATCTCTTGCCATTGTCCCTCAATCCAAGCTAAAAAAGGCTTTTTTAAGCCGAGAAAAGTAGTCCGCATCACGGTTAATCCCGCACCTCCTGAACCAGCTACGGCATAATTTAAACGGATCGTTTCTACCCTATCTAACTGTTCCACTCCCTCTCGCACTATACTATTAGAAATACCGGGGAAAATTCCCGTATTAACCACGGCAGTTATTCCCGCTTTTATCGCTAATTCTCGATAGGGAATTAACTTTTGATAAAAAGAACGATGATCACTAACATCAATATAATTGACTTTTTCTTCGATGCAAATTTTTACTACCCTGCCATCGCGATAATGAAAGGGACCGGCACAATGAATAACTAAATCACTCTTTTTAATTGCCTGTCTAAGCTTGTCTATTTCTTCTAAATCTAAAGCCAAAAACTGCATTCTTGGCAGTAATTTAATCGCTTTTTCCTTCCGTCCAGTGACAATAATTTTAGCTGCAGTATGATTAATAATATCTAGGGCGACACTTTGACCAATGCGACCAGTGCCACCTAAAATTAAAACAGTTTTTTCCATGGCAACTATCAATAATATTTGTTGCCCTAGTATAGCATCCTCTTGGCAATTTTGCCTATTTTACAAGATGAAAAATTGAGAATAATCACAACTTATTTAATGCGTCCGAGGGGCAAGAAAATAGTTAAAATCTCACCTTCTTCGGGTTTTTCACGCACAATCAATTTACCTCCCAAAGCTTGAAAAAGGTTTTTAGTCACCTTCATATTCAGACTTAAACTACCGGTTTCTGGTTGAAACATTAGGACTTTTCCCAAAGCTTTGAGGGTAAGATTAGGCGATTTTACCTGAGTTTGGAACTGCATTTTTAATTGATTTCCTGCCGTTGATATATGTACCTGCAACAGGCCACCACTAGCCATACTGCGAGTACATTTTTCCACGACTCCATTTAACATTTGATCCAATAAATTCGGGTCACTAATTACCGAAGGCAATTTTTTCGGTACATTAACTTCTAAATTGACATTGCGCCGTTTAGCTTGTTTTTGCCACCGGGGAATACTATCTTGAAAGACTTTTTCTAGAGCAATTGGAATTAATTGAATCGGTTTATCCCCCAGAGGATTAATACCCAATTCTGCGGCTCGGAAAATTAATTCCATGCGCTGAATTTGTTCACTACATTCTAAATCGATTGTTTCTAAATATTTCTGCACATCTTCCGTTACTTTTGCCCGTTTTAATAATAATCGGGTAATGGTGCGAATGGTGGTTAAAGGGGTGCGAATTTCGTGGGTTAAAGCGCGCAATAATTCCAAATCACAACCCGATTCTAAATTAGAATTATCTTCCTTTGGCGGAGTGATTTCGGCATTGATAGGCGATTTCGTTTTTTTCAGGTCTAAATTAGGCTGGTTGGGTAAATTTTGCAGTAATTGGCGACTAAATTGGCTAACTAGACGATAATCCGGCGAGGGACTGCCATTAGCCTCGATAATTGCCTCTAAAGTCCCGATTTGCGGATAACGCAGATTAACTAATCGTTGCCGCAACTGCTGCCAGGCTTGCTGGGTGAGGACGGGATCAAAGGAAAATTGAAAAGAGGACAAACCCCACTGATCCTCGCCTAAAACCAGCAAAAGAGCGAAACTTTCGCTAAAAACCAGACAAAATCTTTCATTAGCAATCGGATCCGTTGGCAAGAGAGGCAATTCATGAATCTCCGTCGGGGAAACATCGGCGGCGGATTTTTCCTGAGAAGGCAATTGCAAACCCGGCCATTGTAAATGTTTTAAAGCTTTAACAGTAAAAACACCAAATTCAAAACCCGTTAAAGCCTTGCTTTCTCTAACTAAAGCCGTCGGACCGGAGAGAATTAAACCCCGACCGGCGGCAGCATTATTTTGGTTTTGTAATAAGATATTTTCTAAAGCGGCGATCGCTGCGAACCATTCACTTTCCGCTTTCAGTTGCGAGCGCTTGAGCCATTCCGATAAATTAGGATAAAAAGCATTGGGGGTGAAAGTTTCCCGGTCCTGATGGTCAGTCGGCGGGAAAATATCGCTTAATTTCGGTAAAGACCCCTTTAACATCGTCTTCATCACTGACTAGATACAAATTCCTTACCTAGAATAGTACCCCCGTTAATGCTCATCCCATAACGGTAAAACCGAACTCTATTAGCAGTGATATCCGCGTTTTTACCTAGGGCAGTTATCTTAATAGTGAGGTACAAAGTTTTGCTTTTGGGGAGTCGGTCGTCGATAGCAAATTAGGTTACACTTCATCTTGATCAGAAAGGCTGTCAATCGGTTTAATGATTTGTAATATAGGTTAGTCCAGTTGATTACCTATGCTGGTTGTGGGGTTCGTGGCTCAATTCAACCTCGATAAGTCTGATATTTAATTACACCTGCCGACTTATGTGTTTTTTTGTTACATTTAAGTATTTTTTTTGTTTATCTATGGTTATCATAGAGCAAGTTAAATTGTTCCCAAATTATTTCCCTAACTAACCAATCTTTGCTCCCAAACCCTTTTGCCTTGACCTTAGGTCAATGGGAGGAACCATCGGCTCTTGGTTTGCCTGTTTAAGTGTTGCTTTCAAGCTAGGTAAACAGTTGAGTAGTGGTAACTGTTCAGCAATAGTTGGGGTCGGTTATTGACTATATTTTGCCGTGAGCAAATTCTGAGAATTAATCAGAACTAAGTGCGCTTGTCTGTCTTCCGAACCCGTCGCTGCTGCGGATTTGAGGTTCATTTATCCTTTGTCTGAGAGAGAGTAAAAAATATGCTGCACATTCATATTCTTCAGGATACGTTTTTCAAGTCTTCCACAGCTTTTTCTGAAACCCTCAATAGTGGGCAAAAATCCTTAATCAAAGCGGGAACTAAACTGCCAATTAAATCTTATTTTCGCCAAAATAATCATTATTCTGTCAAGTTAGCCGCAGAACAAGGTTCAGTGGGAAAAGCGGGATTTTTCTTTGATGATCATGTACAAGTAGAAGAAATACGGGGCGTTTGGCTCACCAATGTTGACAGTGATATTCTCAAGTCTAAAGATAACCTAAAAGCTGGGTTGGAAAAACTTAAAAATTTAGGATTTAATACTCTTTATCTAGTAGTTTGGAACAAAGGCTATGTGTTTTTTCAATCACAAATTGCTGATAATGTTTTCACTGCTGATAAGGAAAAACTCAAAAAAGTCAACCTTGAAAAAGAGTTAGTCGGTAGAGATCTACTAGCAGAAATC
>NZ_JASJFE010000922.1:0-7947 GCF_030067735.1 Microcystis sp. M53598_WE2
AAAACTGATTATTTATTTCTCCTTTTGCCTTTTGCATGAGTAGAAAACGGGTTTCTCCGAGAAACCCGTTTTCTGTGGGTTACTCAAGAGTTATCGGTTATCAGTTGGGAAGGTGGTGTAATATTATGGGCAGTAAAGTTGCTCAAAAAGCTGGTCAGTTTGCTATTAGAATAGTAAACGCTGATAAATATCTCAGCCCAGAAAAGAAAGAAGTTATCCTGTTATAATAAAGTTAATTGATATTTGCTTAATTTAAGTTATGAACTTCAACCTTGATCTGGAAGATGAATTAAGTCAGCAACTACAGGCTTTATCTCACTCTACAGGCAAATCCCAGAATGCTTTGATTCGAGAAGCAATACAGCTTTTAATTACCACAAAAGAACAGTCTCAATGGTCGTCAACTATCCTTAATTTTCAAGGGGTAAGTGATGGTATTATTTTTGAAGCTTATAGAGAGGAACTTTCCCCACCTAGAGAAGATGAGGTGATTTAGTGCTGGTTTTGCTCGATACTTGTACGATTAGTGATTTTGTCAAAGGTGATAGCAATACTCTAGGGCAGATCAAAAATCATACTAAATCTGGTTATTAAAAACTGATTATTTATTCCCCCTTTTGTCTTTTGCATGAGTAGAAAACGGGTTTCTCGGAGAAACCCGTTTTCTGTGCGTTACCCAACGGATTTAAAAATTAGGTAAAACCCTACACTCGGCCACCGGGAAAAACTTTTTGCTGCATACCCTAAATACTGGCTTTCTCTCTTCAACGGCTGATTCCGCGAAGTTGCTGCAGAAGTTGATCAAGAATGTCTTCCATCTCTTCCGGGCTTCTGCCCATCCTGACCGGTCCGCGCAGAAACTCTTTAACCGTTATCTTTTTATCGCGAAAGTCACGGACAAAATTATAGATTTTTTCGGTGGATTGAACTTGTAATTTCATCTCCTCTAGCATTTGCTCAATCGGGTCGATGCCATCCTTCTCACAAGCGCGACTGGCCCTCACCATCTCGCCTTCCGGGGTATTTCGCACCGATCGCAGTTCTCTTTTCAGGTTCTCGTATTGCTTTTTGAGTAGTTCGTTATTGGTTTCAACCCTCTCGCACTGTCGTTTAAGGTCGCTTTCCGATGAGCCTTCAACCGCGAAAGAGTCCCCCATTTGATGCTGTCGTTCGATTTCCAGCAGTCTGGCAATATCTCCCTCTTTATAGGCGCGGTTGACTTCCTTCATAATCTCGTTGTGACGCATCCGAGTTTCGGGGTCTGTAACCTTGTCGGGGTGAAAAATCTCGGCCATTCTCAGGAAAGTGCGGCGTATTTGTCTAGATTCAGGAGATTTAGGCGAGCTTTCAGGTGATAGCTCTGTTCCATCATCGTGACGGCCGTAGGAGTCTCCCCCAGAGAAGAAATCCTGCGCGGATTGCTCCGATGCTCCTTCTGGTTCTTCGTCTCCGAAAAGTTCGTCAAGTTCTTCATCTCCATCCTCAAATTTTGGGCTAATCACCCCCGTTAACTGAAGTGTCTCGTAAATTCCGAGAATCCTTTTTTTTGTCTGCTGCCCCATTTTTCTCGCAGTGAGGCTTTCGTCAAAACGGGCGTGTATTTCGCGGTCGAGGTCGGTAAGTTTTTGATAGAGGGGTTGCCCTCTCTGGAAAATCTCCGTCGCTAAGGAACGCATCTGGTCGAGGAATTTCTTCAGTTCGTTGCGTTTTCTGCCAATCTGCTTGAGGAGCCACTGATGCTCCTCCTCTAAAGCTTGGAGACGAAAATGTAGGGAAGACAGAGCCAAGGAAGGAGAGGTAGGCGAATCAGAGGAGTTCGGTGATTTCGGCTTTTTAGATCTGGTCATTACTTTGGGGTGAAAGCATATTGTCTATTCTACCAAGCCGGAAGGAGCCGCATTCCTAAAACTCACCCTTGGCTCATTTTGTGGTTTCTCCCACCTCCCCAATTCCCCAATTCCCCAATCCCCCAATTCCCCAATTCCCCACCTCCCCACTTCCCCACCTCCCCAATTCCCCACTTCCCCAATTCCCCAATTCCCCAATTCCCCATCTCCCCACTTCCCCACTTCCCCACTTCCATCACCCCATCACCCCTGCGCCGGCGCTCCTGCGGAAACCTTTTTAAGTGGCTAGAAGCTAGATATATCAATGGTCTTAATTAATTCTTATCAATCGAATTAAATTTTTGTAAATAAAATTCTCGCTCGGATTAATTATTTTTTCCAAATTCCGCTAGACTTATTTAGTAAGTTCAATCGAGATTCAATATTCCATAGCTAAATTTCTATAGCACGGGCTAGAGGGAAAGTTTAGCGAGGGATTCCTTTACCCATAATTCAGCACACATATTTGCTTTAGCAAGCAGGTAGAAGATTCTATGTCAAATTTTTCGAGACGGAAATTTTTAACCACGGCGGCAGTTTCAGCGGCAGGGGCTGTTGTCCTGAAAGGTTGTGTGGGTAATCCCCCCGACACTACGGGTGGAACCACCACCACCGCGCCCGCTTCCCCGGTTGCTTCTCCCGTAGCGGTGGCCCCCGGAGAGGCCCCCGAAACCACCAAAATTAAATTAGGTTATATCCCGATTGTTGAATCAGCACCTTTAATTATTGCCAAGGAAAAAGGCTTTTTTGCCAAACACGGGATGCCCGATGTGGAAGTCTCCAAACAAGCAAACTGGGGTTCCGCTAGAGATAACGTCGAAATTGGGGCAGATGCGGGCGGAATTGACGGGGGACAGTGGCAAATGCCCATGCCTTACCTAATTTCCGAGGGACTAATCACCAAAAATAACGTTAAAGTCCCCATGTATGTGTTAGCGCAGTTAAACACCCAGGGTAACGGAATTGCGATTGCGGGTAAACACGAGGGCAAAAATATCGGTTTAGACCTAAAACCCGCCAAAGATTACATCCTCGGCATGAAAACGACGGGAACTCCCTTCAAAGCCGCCTATACTTTCCCGAAAGCTAACCAAGACTTCTGGATTCGTTACTGGTTAGCCGCCGGTGGTATTAACCCCGATACGGATATTAACCTAATTGCCGTACCCGCAGCCCAAACCGTGGCCAACATGAAAACGGGAACCATGGATGCGTTTAGTACCGGCGATCCCTGGCCGGCGAGAATTGTGGCTGATCAGATCGGTTTTATGTCAGCTTTAACCGCAGAAATCTGGCCCTATCACCCGGAAGAATACCTCGCTATCCGCGCCGATTGGGTGGATAAAAACCCGAAAGCCACCAAGGCCTTATTAAAAGGAATTATGGAAGCGCAGCAATGGCTCGATCAAGAGGCAAATCGGGCAGAAGCGGCGGCAATTCTCGCTAAACCGGCTTATTTCAACCTCAAAGAAGAAATTATCGCCGGTCCCCTCAAAGGAATGCAGAAAATGGGTGACGGTAAACCGGAAATCACCGACAAAAATAAAGGGGTTTTCTACTGGAAAGATCCCGCCGGTAGCGTTTCCTATCCCTACAAGAGTCATGATCTCTGGTTTTTAACCGAAAGTGTTCGTTGGGGTTTCTTGCCGAAAGAAACTTTAACCACTGCCTCAGCATTAATCGACAAAGTTAACCGCGAGGATCTTTGGAAAGCGGCAGCCACAGAATTAGGAGTTCCTGCGGCCGATATTCCCACCAGTACCTCCCGGGGTGTCGAAAAATTCTTTGATGGCAAAACTTTTGATCCTGCCAATCCCCAAGCTTATCTCGATAGTTTGGCGATCAAAAAATAGCGAGCTTTTCTCGATAGGCTAGGGGCATAAAATATCTAGTCTATTAATCCCAAAAGTGTTTTCTTCTCTTCCCAATCCAGTAACTTTATCTTCAACAAAGGAAAACGGCAAAATGGCAAGTAGCGTCAGCAGAAAAAGTAACGGTGGTTTCAACTTCGGTAAATTCTGGAAAAAGCATTCCCAAGACATTCTTCCCCCTATTATCGGTACCCTGGGTTTTCTGATTGTTTGGCAATTAGTCTCGATGCTGGGATTAATCAAATTACCCCCCCCATCCGACCTAATCACCAATGAGCGTACCCGTACTTATTTAATGTATCCTTTCTTTGATCGTGGCGGCATTGATAAGGGACTATTCTGGCAAACTTTAGCGAGTCTGCAACGGGTATTAATCGGTTATTTTTTTGCCGCAGTGGTGGGTATTGGAGTTGGGATTATGGTCGGTTTAAATTCCTTCTTAAATAAGGCACTCGATCCCCTTTTTCAATTCCTAAGAACAGTTCCTCCTCTTGCTTGGGTTCCCCTATCTTTGGCCGCTTTACAACAAAATCAACCAGCTGCTTTATTCGTGATCTTTATTACCGCAGTTTGGCCGATTTTGATTAATACCACCGTCGGTGTCCAACAAATTCCCCAAGACTATATCAACGTTAAACAAGTCTTGCAATTGTCCAGCAAAAAATTCTTCTTCAAGATATTAATTCCCTCGGCACTTCCCTACATCTTCACTGGTTTGAGAATTGCGATCGGTTTAGCTTGGTTAGCGATTATTGCGGCTGAAATCGTTATGTCGGGTATCGTCGGTATCGGTTTCTTTATCTGGGATGCCTACCAAAATAACTACATCAGCGATATTATTCTTGCGCTGTTTTATATCGGTGGTGTGGGTTTATTGCTCGATCGCTTTATGGCTTGGTTGCAAAATCAAATCGTTCGTCAATAGGGAATCAATGGGGAAACTTTCCCCATTTTCAAATAACTGAAACTTGAGCCAATTTAAGGAGAAAAAACTATGAGTTTGTTTGTCGCTGTCGATAACATTGATAAAGTATTCCCCCTTAGTGGTGGCGGTGAATATGTGGCCTTAAAAGGGATCGATTTACAGATAAAAAAAGGGGAATTTATCTCCCTCATCGGTCACTCTGGTTGCGGAAAATCTACCCTCTTAAACATGATTGCTGGTTTAGATTTGCCCACGGAAGGAGTGGTGACTTTGCAAGGTCAAAGCATTAAAAAACCGGGACCTGATCGCATGGTAGTCTTCCAAAACTATTCCCTTTTGCCCTGGTTAACTGTCAAAGAAAATATTACTCTGGCCGTCGATCAAGTTCTCGCCCAACTATCAGAAGACGAAAGAAAAGCTGAAGTCGAAAAATATATCGATCTGGTCAATCTTCGTCATGCAGTGGATAAACGTCCCAACGAATTATCGGGGGGGATGAAACAACGGGTAGCGATCGCTCGCGCCCTAGCCATCCGTCCGAAAGTCCTACTTTTAGACGAACCCTTTGGCGCGTTAGATGCCCTGACTAGAGGTAATCTACAGGAACAGTTAATGCAGCTGTGCGAAGAATACGAAATGACCTCGGTAATGGTGACGCACGATGTGGATGAAGCGGTGCTATTATCCGATCGCATCGTCATGCTCACCAACGGCCCCGGCTCAAAAATTGGCGGTATTTTGGAAGTAGATATCCCCCGTCCCCGCAAACGCATGGAAGTGGTGGAACACCCCAGTTACTACAGTCTCCGGAGTGAGATTATCTATTTCCTCAACCAACAAAAACGGATCAAAAAACTGCGCGCCCGCAAAGTCGAAGTAATTGCCCGTCACGGTTTAGAAAAAGTCAATCTAGAAATCGGTTTTGTTCCCCTCACCGCTTGCGCGCCCCTAGCAGTGGCCAAAGAAAAGGGATTCTTCACTAAACATGGTCTAGATGAGGTGAATTTAGTCCGGGAAACCAGTTGGCGAGGGGTTGTGGATGGGATCGCAGGGGGATTCCTCGACGGGGCGCAAATGCCTTCGGGAATGCCCACCTGGTTAACCGTCGGTGGTTATCAGGAGCAACCTTTGCCGATTGTCAGCGCCCTGACTATGACTCGTAACGGTAACGGTGTCACCCTCGCTAAACGCTTCTATGACGAGGGAGTGATTGACGGTAACGCTTTAAAACAGATGCTATTGGAATCGAAGGAGCAGCGCCATATTTTTGGCATTGTTCACCCCTCCTCGATGCACAATTTGCTCCTACGTTACTGGTTAGCGGCAGCGGGAATTGACCCCGATAAAGACGTTCACCTCGAAACTATTCCCCCGGCCCAAATGGTAGCCGACCTGAAAACCGGTAGTATTGACGGTTACTGTGTCGGTGAACCTTGGAATCTCAGGTCCGCCATGGAGGGTATCGGTTACACCGTCGCCACCGACTTAGAAATCTGGCAGGGCCACCCGGGTAAGGCCCTGGGAGTTCGGGAAGATTGGGCCAATAAATACCCTAATACCCACGTCGCTTTAGTTAAAGCACTGCTGGAAGGTTGTCGCTACTGTGCCGAGGAAGGGAATCAGGAAGAAATTCGTCAAATCCTCGCCAGTCGTCAGTACCTTAGTACCAATATCGATTATATCCAACTGGGTGATCCCAACTCCTACGCGTGCAGTCTCGATCAACCGATGAAAGAATATGCACACCATCTGTTCTATGGAGAAGGGGTAAATCGTCCCAGTCGTACCGAACACCTCTGGATGATGACCCAAATGGCGCGCTGGGGCCACATTCCTTTCCCCCGTAACTGGGTAGAAATTCTCGAACGCGTCTGTCGGGTGGGTGTCTTTAGTACCGCAGCCCGGGAATTGGGTCTAGGGGATATTAAATATCGTCGCACACCGATCCTTTTATTCGATGGTATCGAGTTTGATGCCGAGGATCCGATCGGTTATCTCAATAGTTTAGAGATCAAACAAAACGTCACCATGGCCGAAGTGGCTATTGATGCTCGTCCTAGTGCCAGCGAATCCCGCAAAATTGCCTAAAAATCGACTAAGGGGATAATTCCTAGCCAATTATCCCTAGCCATTGCTCCTATTAACTAATTTCCCCCAAAGACTAATCATGTACACTACCACCGACACCGTTAACCGAGCAACCCAGACCCCCAGTAAAGAAGCTTTTGTCACCATTGAAGGAGTTTCTAAGGTTTATCCCACTGCTAGAGGCCCCTACACCGTCCTCAAGGACGTTAATCTCAGCATCAATGAAGGTGAATTTATCTGTGTGATCGGTCACTCCGGTTGCGGTAAATCGACCCTATTAAATATGGTGTCGGGTTTTTCTTCTCCCACCGATGGCATCGTTAAAGTTAACGGTAAGACAATTACTAAACCCGGGCCCGATCGCATGGTAGTGTTTCAAAACTATGCTTTATTGCCTTGGTTAAGCGTTTTTGAAAATGTCTATCTCGCGGTAGATGCGGTGTCTCCCAATGCTCCAGAAGCGCAAAAACGCTCGATCGTGCGGGAACATTTAGCGATGGTGGGTTTAACCGAAGCTATGGACAAAACCCCTCCCCAAATCTCCGGGGGGATGAAACAACGGGTTTCGATCGCCCGGGCCCTTTCTATCCGTCCCGAAGTGTTGATTCTCGATGAACCTTTCGGTGCCTTGGATGCGATTACCAAAGAGGAATTACAGGAAGAATTGCTGAAAATCTGGCAAGATAAACGCTGTACGGTGTTGATGATTACCCACGATATCGATGAGGCTCTTTTCCTCGCTGATAAGCTGGTGATGATGACCAATGGACCAGAAGCAAAAATCGGCGAAGTGATGAATATTCATTTCCCCCGTCCCCGCGATCGGGAGAGAATTATGGAGGATCCTGAATATTATCGTCTGCGTAACTATGCCCTCGACTTCCTCTATAATCGTTTCGCTCACGATGATGTTAGCTAGATGCGAGCATTTGTATTAGTTTGGGGTGCGGTTGACTTAATAGCGATCGCACCTAGATTTTTTTTCTAGGGAAGCCTTCTTCAAGTAAAATTATTTCTAAGTAGGTAAGTAGGTAGGCACAATTATTTGTAGGATGGGTTAGCGGTAGCGTAACCCATGCGGGCGTTGGGTTTCATGCTTCAACCCAACCTACGTTCATTTTATATTTAATTCCACCCACCCACTTAGATGTTAAAAATTGTCAGATACTCCCCTTAT
>NZ_JASJFE010000255.1:0-1223 GCF_030067735.1 Microcystis sp. M53598_WE2
ATCTACACTTAAATAAAGTGAGTTATCATCAGGAATCTGCTCAATTGTCAGGTTCTCAACAGGAATAGAATCATTTTGAGCAATTCTTTCAATTCTCCGGGTAATAGCGTTAGCTCTCTCCTCCGCCGAAAATGAAGAAACTCCCCGTCGGATAAAAAAGAGGGGTTTTCCATCTAACATAACTGGAAAGCCATCAATTCTGTTTTCCGGTTGTGTCGGATTTTGAGCTATTCCCAAAAGAGGGGAAGTTAGAGTCAGTAGTAAAACTACAAAAAATATTAGCAAGGTATGCCCAATTTTTTTCATCCATCCTCTAGCTTTAGATGGTGTAGTTAGCATTAAATATCTTTGATTAATATCGACAACTGGTACAAATTGCATAGGATTAAGTCAGATTTTTTTGTCTGTAGTCGGGTAAGCTTCAAGCATTACTGTCCTCGATGAGGTGCAGCTCTTCTAGGTTGAGACAGGAGGGAAATTTTCACATCTGAAAGCCATTCTTGCAACTACTAGCACCATCGACGTGCAGGGGAACTTGCCAGCCGGTTTCTCTGTTCAATGTTTCTAGAACCTCATTAATTTCTTGGACGGGTTCATAACTACCATCAAAGGTACTACCCATAATTGCAATTACCCCGATCTTATTCTCATCAATTAGTTTAATTGCCTCGGTCGCCTTGAGATGAAAACGATTCCCTTCCATCGGCACAAAACGCGGTTCTACCTCCCAATAACGACAGAATTTTTGCCAACAAACCTGCACATTAATGCCCATGACTAAATTAGGTTTGTCGGTGGGTTTACCCTCTTTTTGTCGGCGTTTGCGCCACTGCCATTTTAAAGCCATGCCTCCCAACATCGCCGCTTCACTGGAACCAATGGTAGAACAACCGGTTGCAGCTTCGCTTTCGGGAGCATTCCAGAGTCTAGCGATCATATTCACACAACGCAGTTCAATTTCGGCGGTTTGTGGGTATTCATCCTTGTCGATCATGTTTTTATCGAAGGTTTCCGCCATTAATTGTTTGGCTTCCGGTTCCATCCAAGTGGTGACAAAAGTAGCCAGATTCAGGCGAGAATTACCATCAAGGGCGAGTTCATCGCGGATTAAATTGTAGGCCACCGCCGGCGGCATTTCTCCCTCGGGAATCTCGTATTTAGGTACAGCGGAAGTCAGGGCGCGGGAAGCATAGGTGGGGGTAATTAGTGCCTCTTCCGGACTA
>NZ_JASJFE010000488.1:0-1608 GCF_030067735.1 Microcystis sp. M53598_WE2
ACGAATTTCATCGAGAACTAAATACAATAATTCCCGTTGCCGATTATCCAGTAAAACATCAATTTCAAAACTAATCTTTGTTCTATTAATTAAAGGCGATCGAATGACCGCTAAAGTGGACTCAAAAACCGCCGAAACACACAGGGGACGCTCGCGGCTTAAAATTGGTAATTCCCGATCGATATTGTTAATTATTATCGGAGGTGTCGCTGAAGGTGAATTGTAATAGCTACCTTCCAGGGGAATTAGTTTTCTCACTAGCCATAGGGCTGCTAAAAGTTCTCGTTTTCTCCCCTGCCAATAAAAGCGATCAAAGCCGGATAAAGACTGTTGATTGAGGTGGAGATCAATTAAATGTAATTCACTTTCGATGCGATTTAATCCCGTTTTTCCGGCAGTGATTAACCAATGGCTAGGAGCTAAACTTGGACGGGTAGCAATGGTGAGAGCAGAAGGGGCAACATCGTGGGTTTCATCCCGGGAAATTTGTCCTAAAATAGTGATAAATTGCTCTAGGTTTGTGCCTTTGGGAATATAACCGGCGATGCCTAATTCTCTGGCGATTAGTTGCTGTCGGGAGTCGAGAGGAAAGGTTAATAAAACAATTTTACTTTCGGGATAGCGAGAGTGGAGAATTTCACAGTAAGACCAATCAAAGAGAGGATCGATAAGGATAATTTCGGGGGCCGGATTCAGAGTCAAAGCGAAAATTGTTTCTAAATCCCCTTCGGTGACGATACTAATATTTTCTATCTGCGACAAGGCCTGCACCAGACCCAAGCGGAAAATCGGGTCATTATCGATGATAATTAAGGTGAGAGGGCGATCGATCACAAGAGTTGCAGCCTGTCAACGGATACTATTCACAGGGTCAATTATACAGTTATCTGGCTCATTTGTTTTGTTTATAGCCATAGAAATCGATGCGATAATCGGTAATTTTTACCCCCGTTGATGCCTCGACCTGTTTAATTAATTCTGGGGGAAGTTCGATATGCACATCGATGATTTGTTGGCTGTCCAGACAATTGACGTGACTGTGGGAATCGCTGATGTTACCGTAGAGTCTGCCGTCCCAGCGTTCCACAGATTCGATAATGCCTTGACCCGATAGGGCCTCTAGGTTTTGGTACACTGAGGTATGACCGATGTTCTTTCCTTGCAGATTGAGACGATCATAAATTTCTCTCGCTGATAGGTGTTCCTGCGCTTGCCACAGCAATTCTAAAATATAGCGACGCTGACGACTAACCCGCATTCCTAAAGTTTGACACCTTTCGATCGCATCTTCTAAACACCGGATCGGTTTTTGTTTTACCTCCAAATTGTCCATAGTTGCGTCCGTTGACCTCCGCCCTAATACATAGTCATTACCAGTTTAGCTTAGTCTTTCGATCGATGTCCACATTGCCCCAGTTTTCAGCCCCTCTTCAAACTGAGATAAAAAATCAGCAGCGCCAGATTTGAGTAGATTTGCGGGGGAATGAGTGGAAAGAACCACAGAGGCACAAAGGACACAAAGATCGATCGCGACTAAGTAGTCGTGCAAAATTAATTTCCTAGTGAAGATAGGCAAAAGGCAAAAGGCAGGAGGCAAGAGGTGGTTAG
>NZ_JASJFE010001005.1:0-5558 GCF_030067735.1 Microcystis sp. M53598_WE2
CGGTTTCACCGATAGGTTATTGCCCGAATGCTTCGCCCCTACAGGACGCGGGCCGATGAAGACGCAAGGTTTTGAACGACGATTCTCTCAAAATCTTACACCTGTTTCGCAAGAAAAGCCACAAAACCCCTACCTTGCCTACATTTCACATTTATTCAGCAAACCCTATTTAATACTGCTCACTTAAAAACTCAAATCTGATAACTGATAACTGATAACTGATAACTGACTCCTATACTCTAACTGCTAATTGTTCGCGGTAAAGAGAGAGCATTTCGGGGATAACTTGATTGAGATTGCCAGCGCCGAGGAACAGAGCCAGATCCCCTGGTTGGAGAATTTCTAGCAGGAATTGACCTAAAGAACTCAATTCGGGGTGATAGTAGGCATTTTTATGGTGTTTTCTCACCTGTTCGGCCACTTGCTGCCCGGTGACGTGATTGATATTCACTTCCCCGGCACTATAAATATCCGTTAAGACTACCACATCGGCGGAACTGAAAGCGGAGCCGAATTCCTCCAAAAAGGCAGTGGTGCGACTGTAGCGATGGGGTTGGAAAATAGCGATCGAACGTTGGTACTGTTTGCCTTCTACCTTCAATTTTGCCGCCGCTAAAGTGGCTAACAATTCGCTAGGATGGTGGGCATAATCATCGATAAAAGTAATGCCGTTTGCCTCTCCCTTGTGTTCAAAACGGCGTTTTGCCCCGGCAAAAGTAGCGATCGCATCGGCAATAACGGCAAATTCTAAACCGAGATAACGTCCGATGGCCACCACTGCCAAAGCATTACTAATATTATGTTGCCCGGGGATTTTCACTTCCATTTGTCCCAAATAACTGCCTTTTTCCCAGACGGAAGCTTTCATCATTCCCTGTTCATAGATAATCTCGCTGACGGTGTAATCGGCACCTTTTTCGGGATCGAGACTATAACTAATCGTGGGACGGAAATGCTCGGCGATCGTGTCACAATCTAAACAAGCGACTAAAATCTGGCACTGATGGGCGAATTCATGGAAAGTATCGATAACTTCGCTTAAATTCTGGTAATGATCGGGGTGATCTAGCTCAATATTAGTGATTACGCCGATTTTCGGGGCGTGCTTGGTTAGGGAACCATCGGACTCATCGGCCTCTGCCACTAAAAAACGACCTTGACCAAGACGAGCGTTACCTTCCCAAGCATCCACCTCACCACCGACAATGATCGTGGGGTCTAATCCCGCTTCTAACAAAACGTAACCGATTAGGCTGCTAGTGGTGGTTTTTCCGTGGGTGCCGGCGACGGCGATACTGTCGTAATCAGCGATTAAAGCAGCTAAAACGTCGCTACGGTGAAAAATTGGGTATCCTAAGTCTCTGGCCGCTTGATATTCCTTGTTATGGTCATTAATCGCCGTGGAGCAGATTACTTGCGGAACTGTTTGGCTACTGTTTTGAGGGCCCGGAGAATGAAATAAAGCTAAATTATTTGCCTCTTGACGGTGGAAAATGTGCGCTCCCGCTCCCTGTAGCCGTTGGGTGATATGAGTAGGACGTAAATCCGAGCCAGACACAGGTAAATTGCGCTCGGCTAAGATATAAGCGAGGGCTGACATCCCAATACCGCCAATACCGATAAAATGGAAAGGTTGGCCGTTAAAATTAACTTTTTTCACTGTTTTCACTCCTCAGAGCCACGATTATATAAGTTTTAAACTCGATCGGTAGTAAAGTCAACTTCATGATAGGGGCATTTGAGCAGAATTCCCAAATGTTGCCCAGTTGCCTTGCAAAATCCTTGACGCAGAATTAAAATTTTTTCTCCCAATTCCTTTTTTTGGGGTGTGGGTGTGGGGTGTGGGGTGTGGGTGTGGGTGTGGGGTTTGGGGTGTGGGGAGAATAAATAAAAATAGTCTCGGAGTCTCGGAGTCTCGGAGTCTCGGAGTCTCCTGAATGGTGATGTAATAAATTATTTTCGATCGGGATCGTAAAGTTCAACCTTTAAGGTATGATTGGGAACATTAATTATTTTTTTATGTATTGCACTAAAACGTAGAGGGCAAGCAGCAGTGATTAGAGTAGCGATCAATGGTTTCGGACGGATTGGACGTAATTTCCTAAGATGTTGGTTAGGACGGACTAATAGTGGCTTGGAGGTAGTGGGGATCAATGATACATCCGATCCCCGGAGTAACGCTCACCTGCTCAAATATGATTCGATGTTAGGCAAACTTAACGCTAATATCGATGCCGATGATAATTCTTTAATTGTTAACGGTAAAACCATTAAATGTTATTCCGATCGCAATCCCCTCAATCTGCCCTGGGCAGAATGGGGTGTAGATCTAGTGATCGAAGCTACTGGTGTTTTCGTCGATGAAGAGGGCGCTTCTAAGCATATTGTCGCAGGAGCTAAAAAAGTCCTCATTACCGCACCGGGTAAAGGTTCGGGTGTGGGAACCTATGTCGTCGGTGTCAACGCTCACGAATACGAACACGATAAATACAATGTCATCAGCAATGCCAGTTGTACCACCAACTGTCTTGCTCCTGTCGTCAAAGTGATTCACGAAAACTTCGGCATCATCAAAGGGACGATGACCACCACCCACAGTTACACTGGTGATCAACGCATTCTTGATGCTAGTCACCGGGATCTCCGTCGCGCTCGCGCCGCTGCCGTTAACATCGTTCCCACCTCCACCGGTGCCGCTAAAGCTGTAGCCTTAGTTATCCCCGAAATGAAAGGGAAACTTAACGGGATAGCCCTGCGTGTACCCACTCCTAACGTTTCTGTGGTGGATTTAGTCGCACAAGTGGAAAAAAGCACGATCGCGGAACAGGTAAACGAAGTCCTCAAAGAAGCTGCGGAAAATTCTTTGAAAGGAATTCTCGAATATAATGATTTACCCCTCGTTTCCTCTGATTATCGCGGTGTTGATGCCTCCTCGATCATCGATGCTAGTCTAACGATGGTGATGGGTGGCGATATGGTGAAAGTTATCGCTTGGTACGATAACGAATGGGGTTACTCCCAACGCGTGGTTGATCTCGCTGAAGTCGTCGCCAGCAAGTGGAAGGCCTAATTTTTAGCCGTCAGGAGATAGGGAAATGGGGTGATGGGGAAATTCAACTAAAACCCCAAAACCCCAAAACCCCAACACTCAACACCCAAAACCCTAACACCCACCTCCCGATTCCTTTCAACTGATAAGTGATAAATTCTCACTGAAAAAGCGCCGATAGATTCCCTCTGTCACCAATTGAGCGGTGATTAGGTTAGCTAGGGCAATCATAAACAGGATCAGTATCTGGTAGGAAGCGGCGTTTAAAGGTTCACTTCCTGCCAATACCTGTCCGGTAAACATTCCGGGTAAACTGACTAAACCCACCACCATCATCTGATTGAGGGTGGGGATTAAACTAGCTCGAATCGCTTCTTTTTGATAACCTGCGATCGCTTGTTGAGGGGTTGCCCCCAAACAAAGATGGGTTTCGATTTCTAAACGGTGACTTTTAATCGCACTGCTTAATCTTTCCCCGGCTAAAGAGGCACTATTCATGGCATTGCCTAACACCATCCCCGTCAAGGGAATTAAGTATTGGGGTGAATACCATTGTTCTGGTTGAATAATTAAAGCGATCGCATAACCTAAAGTTAGACAGCTACTAATCAATAAAGAGCCGAAAACTAGCGGTAATAGGGCTTTATCCCGGCTATCAATGCGATTTTTAGCAACAATAGTCGCAATAGTCATCATCACTGCCAAAATCCCCAGCACTGCCAGAGGATTATCAAGGGAAAAAATAACGGCGATAACGTAGCCTACCACTAATAATTGCAGGATCGATCGACCGGTCGCTAATAATAATTGTCCCTCTAGAGCTAAATTTGACCAACGGGAGAGGAGTAAACAAATGCCCATCATCCCCAAAGCCCAACCCAAATCCACCAGATTTAGTTCTACTAATCCATCCATAAAAATAAAAGAAACAAATTACAAGGGTACTTCATCTATAAATAGCAAGTTTATAATTATTTTTGACTAATTATTCCTTTTTTTCCCGAACAAATCCCGATTAGTCTCTAATTTGAGTGAAAGCGCGTGAGTAAAATTCCCCCCGTCGATTTATCCCGTCAATACCAAGTCATCAGCGAAGAAGCTAACCATGCCGTTTTAGAAATCCTCCGTTCTGGGCGCTATATTGGTGGCGAAGCTGTGAGCGAATTAGAACGACAATTTGCCCTCTATCACGGTGTTAGCGATTGTGTCGCCTGTAATTCGGGAACCGATGCCCTTTATCTGGCACTGCGCTCCCTCGGTATTCAAGCGGGGGATGAAGTAATTACTTCTACTTTTTCGTTTATTGCCACCGCCGAAGCGATTAATTTAGTCGGGGCAGCACCGGTTTTTGTCGATATCGATATCAATACTTTTAACCTCGATGTGGCACTGTTGGAAAAAGCGATTACTCCCCAGACTAAAGCGATTATCCCAGTACACCTTTTTGGGCAATCTGTCAATATGTCTGAGGTGGTAAATTTCGCTCGTTCCCATAATTTATTGGTGATTGAGGATTGCGCTCAAGCAACGGGAGCAGAATGGCATGGGCAGAAAGTGGGGAGTATCGGCGATATTGGCTGTTTTAGCTTCTTTCCCACCAAAAATTTAGGCGGTTGTGGCGATGGTGGCGCAATTACCACCAATAACCCCGAGTTAGCGGCACAAATTCGCATGATTAAAGAACACGGCAGCAAGGAGCGTTATCTCCATGAGGTAATCGGTGTCAATAGCCGCTTAGATGCCATTCAAGCGGTTATTTTGCAAATTAAGCTGAAATATCTCGATTTTTGGAATAATCAACGGATCGAGATTGCCCAACGTTATCGGGAATTACTGCAACCTTTGCCTAATATCACTTTACCTGCCGCTTTAGCCGGAGGTAAGCACGTTTGGAATCAGTACACAATCCTAACGGAAAATCGTGACCAAATTCGGGCGGCTTTGCAGGAAAAAGATGTCCTATCCATGGTTTATTATCCGATTCCTCTGCATTTACAGCCGGTTTATCAGTATTTAGGCTATAAAAAAGGCGATTTACCCGTGGCTGAATTGGCCAGTGAAAAAGTGTTATCTTTACCTATGTTCCCCGATTTAAGCTGCGAGGAACAACAACAGGTAGCCTATGCGCTGAAAGATTGTTTGCATAGTTTTTAAATTGATGATTTAGCCGAGGATTGAACTAATGAGTCAGATAAATGAGCGTTCAAAACCAGCCAAGTATTCACTATATAACTTAAGAAAAGTCAAGCGTGATTTAGTCTATGATGCCTGGGATTTCTGGCGTACTCTAACTCAAAAAGATCAACTAGAAAAAGTCATCAATCAAAGAGAAATTCGTTTTATCGGTTTGAAACGTAGTGGTAATCATGCGGTGTTAAATTGGATTAGAGCGCAAGAACAAGACCATTATTTTCTGAATAGTGTCAATGTTAGTACCAGTCCTTTTAGGCATTTTCATCTACACTTCCCCCACAAAGGTTTTCGAGAGGAAGCTTGGGGTAATTTCAAG
>NZ_JASJFE010000585.1:0-1748 GCF_030067735.1 Microcystis sp. M53598_WE2
AGGGAAAAAAGGGAAAAAAGGGAAAAAAGGGAAAAAAGGGAAAAAAGGGAAAAAGGGTTACAGAGTCCTCCCAGCACCGCACGCAACCCGAAAACCGAGGAGGTAGTTGCCGACGCCGGGGTAGTTCCTGAAGCGGATGGCAGAACGACAGCCATAAGGGCTGAAGAACCAAGAACCGCCGCGCAGACACTTAGGATACTGAGAACGATTATCATTCTTGATAAACCACGCCGATCCATCCGTCGGCGCTCCGATATAGCTATCATGCCAACTGTCTTCGCACCACTCCCAAACATTGCCACTCATGTCATAGAGTCCCCAAGCATTGGGCTTTTTCTGACCCACAGGATGAGTTGGGTTGCTGTTTGCGATTAGGCGTTTTTGATACTTATCCCAATCCATGCCAACTTCCTGCCAGATCCGAGCCGCATCAATATCAATCACTTGTTTGCCGCTATTGTTTCCATACCACCCATAGTCCCCTAATTTACTCGCATCATCACCAAAATAAAAGCGAGTGGTAGTTCCCGCACGACAAGCATATTCCCATTCCGCTTCTGTGGGGAGACGATAGGTTTTCCCGGTTATTTGACTCAATTTCTGACAAAAGGCTTGAGCATCGTTCCAACTAACCTGTTCTACCGGATTTTGGGGATTGTTTTTAAAGTGAGAGGGATTGGTTCCCATTACTGCTTGATATTGTGCCTGAGTCACTGGATATTTCCCGATCGCAAAACTGTTGACTTTAACTTGGTGTGGAGGCTTTTCAGATTCATAGTCAGGAGAACCCATGAGAAATTGACCTGCTGGTAAGCTCACCATCTCCAGTGTGACTCGATTGGGTAGTTTTTCGGTAAATGGAGTAGGTGAAGCAATTAGGGGTATTGGTGAAACAGGCTTTTTGACTGCTGCCGGTGCTGGTGGAGGTGACGGGGGAGAATTCCATCCCACAGGTTGTAAGGCATTTAAAACCTGTTGTGCTGTCCATCTTTGTCTTCTATCTTTTTGCAAACACCCTTCAATAATCTGTTTAAACTCTTTCGGTAAACTAGGAATTTGTAGCTCACAATTCATCACCTTTGCCATTAACTGGTGAATATCATTATTAAACTTATAGGGAAGTTGATTAGTCGTCATTTCGATTAACATAATACCCAATGACCACAGATCCCAAGCTGATGAAATATCACCCCTAAAGGCTTCGGGAGGCATATAAATAATTGTACCGCTATTGTGGACGGTTTGAGTGTGGCTTTTGTTATTTAAGGTTCTAATTAAGCCAAAATCTGCTAACTTGTATTGTTGATTAACCTTGAGGATATTACCCGGTTTTAAATCTCGATGGACTTTATTTTGTCCATGAAGATAATTTAAGCCTTGGGCGACTTGAGCAGTAATATTTTTAATCTCATCCGCTGACAAACCGCCTTTGGCGATGTGATTTTCTAGGCTACCCTGTGCCAATTCCATCACTAAATAAAGCATCTCCGTATTGAGAAAAGTAAATGGGAGCATCCCACTTTTGCAATAAGCAATTGTACTTAGATGTGAAATGCTTATATGGCAAGCCTTTTCGGGAGTTCATAGATTTTTAACGGTTCTCTAAATTGTGTGATTGGAACCAGAATCGTTATACTAAATCCGGTTATTAAAGACTGATTATTTATTCCCCCTTTTGCATGAGTGCCTTTTGCCTGTCTTCATAAGTAGCCTATACTCAACGGATTTAGTATAACTTCTGCTGATCA
>NZ_JASJFE010000526.1:0-7349 GCF_030067735.1 Microcystis sp. M53598_WE2
CAGAGAAAAGTTTTAATTTTTACCTGTCCGCTATAAGATGTCAAATTTTTTGAGTAATTGCTGGGGGATTTAAAAAAATTTGTTTACTCAAATTAAGAGTTAAATTTGGAAGGTTTCTAGAGCGCGTTTTTTCTCAAGTGGGGAAGGAAAAAATCCCACCCCCACACTTGTCAATTTATCGTTTTTGTTTGAATTGAGAACCGATGCCCAAAAGTCCTAAACCTAATAATCCTAAAATTGCCGAAGGTTCGGGAACCTGTTGGCCGGTCAGACTAAAGGCAAAATCCGTTCCAAGTTGACTGCGGCTCCCGAAAAAGTCTTGATAAGAAACACCATCGCCCTCACTGCTGGTGTACCATCCCCACTGGGGCGGAAATCCAAGACTAGGAACAATGGCCAGCCAATAGGTTGCACCCGCTTGGGCGAGGAAAGTATTGGTCAAGTTCGCACTATAACTATAAGTGGGAACCCCGATATTACTTGTACCGATAAAAGTTTCCCCCGCATTCCCCGTTATCGTTTCCGAGAAAAGCAAAGAACCGGGCTGACCAGCGTTATTACCGAAAATAGAGAGGGCAAAGGAGGAGATGGGTGCTGCTGTTGGGGGATTAAAATAACCCCCCACCCAGTCAACACCATCAACTAAATTGTCACTGGAGAAACTAAAGTTGTCGTAAACAGTGGCATAATTACCTAAAGAATTAGTATCATTTTGGGATGCGAACGAGCCGCCAGCGGGGAAGTTAGCAGCTTGGCTAAAGATAACACTCGCTTGGGCGGCTTGGAAAGGGGTTAGGATGGCTAGAGTTGCCCCCGCTAACAATAAGCAATGCTTACCCCCCCCGCATTTTTGATAATTTTTGTTAATGTTTGCGCCATGGAAATCTCTTCCTTGGTAAGTTTTCTTCGATTATATAATTGTATTTTTCAAAAGACTGGTATTGCCTGCTACCAATAAGTAATGCTTACCCCCCCCGCATTTTTAATTATTTTTGTTAATGTTTGCGCCATGGAAACCTCTTCTTTGGTAGAGTTTCTTCGATTGTATAATTGTATTTGCCTCTCTTGGATATTGGCTGAAAAATGTTCACAATCTCACATTATGGGCTTAACGCCTGCGCCCCTACATTGCACAATGACCTAAAATACTTTTTCAGCAAGCCTTTATTTTATTACCATAAACGATAAAAATTTTTCAACAAATGCGGCGGAATTTTTAGATAATAACCAATAATTACTAATTGATTAACTAAGGTGGTTTTGGCAACTCCTAATTTTTGCCAACGTCTTGCCGAGGTAATCACCGGAGCAGAAACTATGGCTATTTTACCCCTTTTTTTCAATCTTTGTATTAATTCAAAATCTTCCATAATTGGCAACTCAGGAAAACCGCCCAAATCGGCAAAGATTGAGGCTTTTAAAAATATTCCTTGATCTCCGTAGGGAAGGGAAAGCCAGCGAGAACGCCAATTAACTAATTTTTCCACTAAACGCAGGGTTTTTTCTTCTCCATCAATTTTTAATTCAAAGGCCCCCGCTACTATCCCAGATTGGGATAAAGTATTGATAATTTGTTCTTGAAATTCCTGGGGAAGTAAAGTATCTCCATGCAGAAATAACAAAATATCTCCTTTCGCTATTTTGGCTCCTAAATTCATCTGAAATCCACGACCTTTACTGGGGGAAATAATTACTTTTCCTCCCAATTGTTCGGCTATTTCTCTGGTTTTATCGGTACTTCCCCCATCGACAACAATAATTTCTACCCCCGCACCTATCTGTTTTAACGTTGCTGCAATTCTTAACTCCTCATTAAGAGTCGGAATGATAATACTAAGATAATTCATCAGGTTTTGCGCTAACTAAAGTCAGAGGATTTAGGGGCGACCATCGGGTAAATTTTCCTACAGATACCGAGGGATTGACTGGGATTTTTAATAACTGTTTTTTCGGTAGAAAAGTTAAACATTGCTGCCAGTTCTTCAGAGTGGCTAAAGCTGGAGTCAAAAGTCGATACCAAATTAGGTTACACTTCATCTTTATGGAAAGCGAAACTCTGTTCTAAGATAGGTGGGACAATGCCGAATATTAAAGGAGACGATGGTGCGCTCAAAACCATCTTCAGCAATAGTAAAATTATCGCAGTGGTCGGGCATTCCGAGAAATCGAGCCGCGCCAGCTATCAGGTGGCCAAATTCCTGCAAGCGGTGGGTTATCGAGTCTATCCTGTCAATCCTATGGTCAAGCAAATTGACGGTCAAAGCTGCTATCCTTCTCTAGAGGCTATCCCCGAACCTGTGGATATTGTTAACGTTTTTCGTCATCCTGATTATCTACCCGAAATTGTCGAGTCAGCTATTGCTATTCGGGCTGCTACCCTTTGGACACAATTGAGAATTTATCACCCAGTTGCCGAAAAAAAAGCGATCGAGGCGGGTTTAAATGTGATTATGGATGCTTGTATCCAGATAGAATATCAGCGTCTATTTGCCTAAAACAAAACCCCACCATGGGTGGGGTTTCGGGTTTAATTTAGGAAATCCTAGAAGGTAAAGGTTCCGCGGAGAGTGCCAATCCACTCGTTACCAGTGCCTTTGAACTGTTCAGGTGCAGAAATCCAGATGACACCGGGGGTGATAGAAATATTGTCGGTGACTTGGTACTTGTAGAACAATTCAACGTGGTAGGGAACGATGTTAGATACTTTTAGCCCCATGTCTCGGAAGCTTAAGTGACCGATGTAGGGCTGCGCACCAGCAAACAGACCTAAGATATTTCCTTCTTTACCCAAGTCGGGGAAGGCAATACCAGCACCGTAGGTCCACACTTCCGCGTCACCGAGACCGAGTAAACGCACGGTGGAGTAGGAACCGAAGGCACTCAAGCTGGCGAAACCAATATCCACTGCACCGGTTAAACCGTAGCTATTGGATACTTTGGCTCCGAAGTTGAAGAAACCGACTTCATCCTGTAGGGTGACGCTATCAGGATCGTTGCCGTTGACGTTGAGCAGGGTATTTAACTGAGTTTGGGAAAGGTTAGCGGCGGAAGTCCCCGTTACACCGAAGGAACCACCGTTACCGAAGATGGCGGTATCGGCACCTTGGTAAGCGTTAACGTAGGTGAAGCCGACGTTGAGGAAGTTAAAGAGGTTAGCGTTAATCTGTGCTAAAGCGGCGTAATCTCCGTTAAAGAGACCATTACCCGGGTTAGGATTGGCCGCAGAACTAGAGCCACCACCACCGGCTAAGTAACCCAAGGATAGGGAGGTCGGACCGACAATGCTTTGGAGGAAGCCTAACTGTAGGCTAACACCAGCCCCAGAACCACCACCGATACGATAGATGGGGTTTTCGGAAGCGAAGGTAGATAGCGCACCATTACCACCGTCGAAGTCTTCAAAGAAGGGATTAGTGGTGGGAACGAAGTCATTCCAAATACCACCCCAAGCGGCGACGTAGGTATTGAAGCGACCAAAATAACCTAAGTCAATCGGGGTATAGTAGGCCAACCAGTCGAGAACCACATCGCTACCGTTACCGGCCGCGGTCCAAGTTTGGAATAGGGAAGGGCTTTGCAGATTATCGAATCTGACGGAAGCGGGATCACCATTTTGTAGTGTGGTGGTCGATTTGTAATCAAATCCGAAGGGAGTGGCACTACCCGCCGCTAAACGAGTTTTCAATACGTCCTGACCGGTGAAGCTCGTGTTTAACAGCAAACGAGCGCGGTATTGCATGGCGGCCTGGGAGGCGGGGCTACCGGCACCGACCGTATCGGTGACAGCGAAGATAACTTCCCCAGCTAATTTGGTGGTGGTGGAGAATTGGTTATTTTCGAGGAAAGACACCCGGCTTTCTAAGTTATCAACTCTAGCTCCCAAGGCCGCTAATTCGGCCTGGAACTCATCCATCAAGCGCTTGAGGGCATCTAAGTCTTCCTTGAGGACGTTGACACCATCTTGAATTAAACGTTCCATGACGTTTAAGCAAGCGTTTAAACCAGCCGCAAATTCCCAACGGGTTAAAGCTCGGTCGCCGCGGAAGGTGCGATCGGGATAACCAACAATACAACCATAGCGCTCCACAAGGCTTCTTAGGGCTTCATAAGCCCAAGCGGTGGGGGAAACATCCCGCAGTTGGTTAACGCTGGTGACTTGATCGATGGTGTTGCCCTGTACGGGTGCAACTTGACCTTCGTTACCGTACTGTTCGATCTGATTGAGTAATTCGCCAGTTCCTGCAGCGTTGTCCTGAACTTGAGCGATTTCTAGATTGTTAAATTCGGTAGAAACACTGGTAGATTTGGCGGGATCGAAGCTACTAGCATTAGCGGAAGCTACTAGGGTAGCCCCTAAAATCGCTGGGCTAACCAGCAATGATTTCCAGAACATTCTTAACATGATGGTTTTTTCCTCACACCTTATAGGTTGACTACACAGTTTGACGACGCATATAGCCTTTCTATTCTTTTGCCATTATACACAATTTAATTACTTAGGGAAAGATGCGATCTCATTTTTTTTCCCTTGACCAGTTGAAAAAGTGGCCACCCTGTCGCTCCTAACGGCACTTAAACAAAAACTAAAGTAGGTTAGAATCCTTACACAGAGAAAACTTAAGCTCATACAACAGGCTCGTCTAGACGAGTCGGGCAAGGTTCTGTGATTTTGATAACGGCCACTGAACTGGGTTGTTGTCAGGTTAATTGATGATTTCTATGGTGGCACTCTTAATATGGAGTGATGTCTAATGGGCAAAACTTAACGCCGATAAAAACAGGGACAAGACCATGAAAAAAAGAAAGATAGCCAATACACTGCGTAAAGCCTTGCTAGAAGATGGCAAGATGGAACGCGCTCTCTATGAATACGAATTAGAAGAACACATAGACTACTGGTACGAAGGTCTCAAGTCCGACCGTGATCAGTTTGTCTTTGCCGTCACGGAAAACTCCGGTGATGTGGCAATGGTATTGATTACGCCTGGTAAAACTATCTATGTCAATGAGGAGGCGAGAGAGAAACTAGCTAAATTCTGGATAAAAGCTTATGAGAATAATATAAATCAACTCATTCCCATGATGGCAGAGAATTTGGCCAATGATATTATCTCGGTGACAGGCGTTAAAATGGTGTCCCCAAACCAGAAGCGACGCTGGGTTAGTTTGCGCCCGTAGAGTTAAAGTCAAGAAAGGCTCACTTAGGAAAAAATTGGTATTAGTTCTGGTTCTGGGGTTCCCAGATGACGGGAAACCCTCAAAAACTATCCGCCCTTACCAATTGCTCGGTAAGGGCGGTGTAGCGGGTCATCGGAATCGACACCAGACTGCCGGAAGGAACTCCAGCTAGTCTAAATCTTGTTTAGACGTGGGGGTCTAGAGAACAGCCCCGGCGCACAGCCAGCTATTGTCGATTAGGAGACCCATGCTTTTACTACTTTCTACCATCGACATCACCTCCTGTATCCCTTAACGGATTGATTATCAAATTTATCTGTAATTAGCTTAACGCAGCTGTGCGGAAAAAATCAAGGCCGGCAGCTAAAAATTTTTTCGGCAGGCTGAGATTAGCCCCAAAATGTAGGTGGAGATAGGAAGCGTGCAGATTCTTACCTTGCCACCCTTCGGCATTGATAGCACTTTTGGGGAATGCTTGCAGTTGATAAATCGGTGCGTCGCTCACCCCGCTTAATTGGGAGCGATGGAATTCATGGCCGCGCACTGGTTGACCTGCTTTGAGCAGGATCGTCTCCTGTTTGGCGATGGCTTGCCGATAACCTAGGGTTAATTTCGGTGACATTATAGCAGATTGGGGGATTATTCGCAACATAGAATGGTTTTTTTGCTCAAAATCAATTATTTTTTCACATAAATACATTAATCCCCCACATTCGGCGTAGGTGGGCATTCCAGAGGCGATCGCTTTTCTCACCTGAGTTAAGATAGGGGTGTTAGCGGCTAATTCCGGGGCAAAGATTTCGGGAAAACCGCCACCAAAGTACAACCCTTGCAGGTTTTCGGGCAAATTTGCCCCTTGCAAGGGACTCCAAAAGATTAATTCCGCGCCTAAATTGGCTAAAATATCGAGATTATCGGGATAATAAAAGTTAAAAGCCTTATCTCTGGCAATACCGATACGGATAGGGGGAAAAAGCTTATTTTCTCCTGTGGGATTTTTCGGGTTCTCTTGGGGAGAAATAGTGAGTAAAGGCAAGAGAATGTCCCAATTAAAGCAGTTTTGGGCAATAGAAGCCAGTTGATCTTGCAGTTGCCTGATTTCTCCTAGTTCATCCCTGGGAACTAATCCTAGATGGCGATCAGGAATTGTCAGGGAATCTTGACGACGCAAAACCCCGACAATCGGCATATTGATCGATTCTAGGGCGGTTTGCAGTAATTGCAGGTGGCGATCGCTGCCAACCCGATTGAGGATAACTCCGGCTAGATGGAGATTTTTGTCTAAAGATTGATAACCGCGGACAATAGCGGCGACAGAGGTAGATAAACGACTACAATCGATAACTAACAGCAGAGGAAGCCCTAAAATACGGGCAATATGGGCGGTACTGGCATAATCGGGAAATTGAGTATCGCTTAATTGAATACCATCAAATAGCCCCATTACCCCTTCAATCAGAGCATAATCGACATTTTGACAATGTTGGGCAAAACAGGTTTTTACATAGTCTTCAGAAGTTAGAACCGGATCGAGATTGCGACAGGGGCGACCGGTAAAATGAGTATGGAACATGGGATCGATATAATCTGGCCCGACTTTAAAAGATTGCACTCGATCGCCACGACTGATTAAATAGGCCAAGATTGCCAGAGTAATCGTAGTTTTACCGACTCCGCTTCTTTCTCCTGCGATGATCATTATTAGTTGTTTTTTTTCGAGATCGAGCTAGACTTAATTAACCTGTTACACAATCAATTCTAGAGCTTGCCAACGGCTAATAGAGTCAATTTTGGCCGCTAACTGGTTCCTGTGTCAATCGACTTTTTTTTATTAGCGGCGAAATCAATTTGACCACGTTTAGGATCATTGTCATCATCTCTAGACAACCAGCTATTGTTCTGACGTTGCCCAAAACCAGAGACTTCCTACCCCACCATGAAGATAGGCTAAGACGCATTTTAACCGCCTATCCTTGAGATTGGCTAAATCTACCCAAATCCCTTTACTGTTGCAAGAGTGCCTCATCTCAACAAGCAATTTAAATTCGCGGGCAGCTTAAGTAGGGAGGCACAATTATTTGTAGGATGGGTTAGCGGTAGCGTAACATAATCGGGCGTTGGGTTTCATGCTTCAACCCAACCTACGTTCATCTTATATTTAATTCCACCCA
>NZ_JASJFE010000289.1:0-3853 GCF_030067735.1 Microcystis sp. M53598_WE2
AGATATTCTTTTGCTTCAGAAGGCTTCAATCATCCAATCCTTGGGGAATTATGAATTATGAATTGGGGAGTGGGAAGTGGGAAAAAAACTGAATGTCATACTAAATCCTGTTATTAAAAACTGATTATTTATTTCCCCTTTTGCCTCTTGCATGAGTGCCTCGTCTCATAACTAGCCTGTACTCAACGGATTTAGTATCAGCATTCATCCCATCGCTAAAAGCGAGGGAATTCTGCTGACACTAAGTTAAAAAGAATACACGGCTGTTTTGATATTTTGGTAGTTATCATCTAGGTCTGATTCTAGGAGAATAATCGCAGTAATTCTTCTAGTCATCTCGCTTACTTCCTGCACTTCTGCGATAGTTAATCCCCGTCCTAATAATTTTTCCTCGCGATAACTTAGCCATTTTTTAATAACTTGATAACCCCCGATGGTATATTCCCACACCCGGGATGGTATATTTTGCCAATAGGCTCGATCATTGAGATAAATATCATAGGTGGTCGTTCCTAATAATTTTCGCATTTCTGGGCTAATTACGCTCATTTCTGCGGTTGTATATTGTCTGGCGATCGCTTTTCCTTTACCCGGCATTGTCACACCATTTTTACCCCCATGTCCCCAACCGACGTTAATAATTAAATCCCCCTTATCCGGGTTTAAATTTCCCCCATCAGTGCAGGAAATCAAGGCGATTTTTTGCAGTGCAGGGGTCGGTTTTTTGGTGACTCCTATAACAGGGTTTTCTGTGTCTAAAAGAGAGGCGATCGCTTGTCCTAGTTGGGCAGATTTAATTAATAATTCTTGGCTATTGGGAAGGGGAATTCTTGGGAAGTCTTGACGAATACCGTCGGCATTTTCCCGAAGATACAAGGGAGAGTACCCAATCGCTAATGCGTGCAGCCAAATTAAGGAAGCATTCTCGATATTTTCCTCAAGATTATTAATACCCAGTTGATTTAAGTATTGACGAGATTTTTCCGAGAGATTGGCTTTTATTGAAGGACTATTAAAGTTACTGGAATCGAATAATTTTCCTTGAGTATTATCTTCTGTATTCACCTTCTCTGAATTTTGACGTAATCGTATAGGAAAGTGATAAGCATGACCTCTAATAAAGTCAAAGTCTCCTAAACAGTTAGTAAAATAAAATGGTATTCCTTCGGGAGAGGCAACACCAGCAGGACGACTGACTAAAAAGGAATTACCTTGAAATTGATGAATAAATAGCGAAGGTCTAGACTCATTCCAAAGCGGTCTGATTTGAGTATAATAACACCATTTAACCTCATAGGGTCTGAGCAGATAAGGTAACAGCATTTGAGGATTAAATTTTTTGCGTAACTTTAAGACTTTATCTCTGGCTTTTTTGGCATCAAATCGAGCTGCATTTTTAGTTAAACCTGTATTAAGTGATGCTAATTCTTCCCATGAAACATTTTGATCAAAGTATTTACTTATCCTTTCCGAAAGAATAGTTTTATCACTATCAATAAAACTATAGCCTCGATTCTCTTTATAACCTGTAATTGGAGCTTCATCAGATAAATCTGTTAACTTTGGCCATGCTAAATAGTGAGAGGAAACATCGGAGGGACGGAAAGAATAACGATTAGATTGTTCTGGGTTAGAGACTTGATACAAAGCATCAAAATCTTGATTATTTAAACTATCTAATAACTGTTCTCGTTTAGCAACTCCCCAGAAATGGCGAAAATAGACATCAACATTTTTATTCCTTACTTCCTTTCTTACCATTAGTCCGATAGTTGTCCCGACTCGAATCCCTTCCTTATTGTATTGAGTAGAAAAAACACTAGGATCGGGATTACCTTCAGGGGTTAACTTTCCCGTTTCGCGACTATCCCCATTGAGACAATCAAACCAAAGACGATCAAATTCTTGTAAAAATCTTTGCCGCATCACCACAAAAGAAGGATCACCGAGATAGGAAAAATTAGAAATATAACAAACAACCCCTTTACCAGTATTTTCTGAAATACATCTTTCTGCTAAACGAAAAAAGCGCACATATAACTCATCCAAATTAAACTTTTTAATCCCCCAATCGGAGATTAAACCCTGTTTATACACTTCCACTAAACCTGCTTCTTCTGCGGGACTGGTTCCAGCAAAAGCATTGTAGGGAGGATTACCGAGAATAACTAAAATCGGTTTACCGCGCTTAACTTCATCGGCTGCCTCTCGTTCCTTATTTAACTCCGGAAAACTTAATTGTAGCTGTTGAATTTTCTGTTTACTTTCCTCATCGGGAGGTTGCCAACCGGTTAAAGCATTAGTCAGATAAATCCCCACCCGTTCACTATCTTCTATTAAAGGTACACCCAAACTTTGCAGGAATAAACCTAATTGTAGATGAGCGACGACAAAAGGAGCGGTTAAAATCTCGAAACCGAAAATTCTTTCTATAGCTGCTTTTTTCACCAAAGCCATGGCTAAAGCACCCGCCCCATTTTCCTGTAAAGTATCGGTAATATAGCGCAAAACCTCGACTAAATAAGCACCAGTTCCACAGCAAGGATCGAGAACATAAACATCGGGATTAGCTAAACCGTCCTCGATATTTAATTCTTCTCGTAAAACTCGATCGACTCGCGCTACCATATAGCGAACAATTTCCGGAGGAGTGTACCAAACTCCCAATTCTTTGCGTAAATCAGGATCAAAAGCTTGCAAAAATGGTTCATAGAAATACTGTACCGCTTGTCCCTCATCGAATTGACGAAAAAATTCCTCTCGTCGCACTCGATTTAAAGCTGCACCAGTCCAATTCAAAACTTCTACTAATCCCAAAGATTTTAACTTACTCGGTGCGGCGATCTGCTCGAATAGGATCGCTAACATGGGAACATGGAGATGGTGGGCTGCGGATTTCCAATCGAACTTATCCTCTTTATCCTCGCGATTGAGGTTTTGCTTGTGCCATAATACCCAAGCGGAGAATAAACCATAAAAGAGGGTTTGCACGAGGGTAGAACGAAAAAATTTATTCCCCTGTTCCCGTTCAAATTTGATACCGAGGGCATTTTCTAAAGCTTGACGAATATTGGCCAGAGCGGGAAGATCGGAATGATGTTCTAAGCGTGCTTTTGCGTCGCGCGCATAGGAAGCAAGAAACCAAGCAACATCAGCCGGTGAGGTGATAGGAGCCGCCTGTAAAAGCACTCTCTTGAGGTATTCTAAGAGGCTATCACCGTGTTCGGCGGCAAATTTGGATGGATTTGAGGTTTTTAGCCAAAACTCGGCTTCTGACGGGGCTAAACTATAGGCTTCTAATTCTACCAGTTGACCTTGGCTATTGCGACCGATGAGCAGAAAATCGCGATAATTGCTGACTAATACTTGACCGTATTTTTGCCAGTATTTTTGTACTTGCTCGCTGGCGGCGATTTTTTTGATATCTTCTTTGGTTCCCTTAATCTCGATCGCGCCTCTTTCGGGAAAAATCGCCGTAAAAGGTTCTAATTCTTGATTTTTGGGGAATTGATCGACGTTAAAAAGTCCCCCATCCGGCAATCCCGCACCCTGATTTCTGAGGTTGATAATGCAGCGGACTCGCGGTTTTAGGGTTTTACCGATTTCGTTAAGGAGAGTTTCAAGAGTGCCGTAGTAGGAGGTTTCTTTTACGGCTGCTTGGGAGGAGTGGATTTCGTGCAGGTTGCGAAAATAATTGACGAGGGGATTCATAAAAACTGTGGTCTAGATAATTAAGGTTAATCTTATAAAATTTTGTTACAATATTGAACATTTCTGCTTTGAACGGTTACAATTCCCATTGTAAGTAGCCGGTTATATTTAAATTAAAAATCGATTTTAGGTTCGATCCCCC
>NZ_JASJFE010000778.1:0-6674 GCF_030067735.1 Microcystis sp. M53598_WE2
AGGGCATTACCATAAATTTTACCTCTTTATTTTCTGAACAAAAGGTGAGCTTTTCATAGCTCACCCTAAACTTCATACTAACTCAAAACACCAGAAGGAATCCCTAAGATATCCTCAATCTTAGGTAAATCTTCTAGGGGAATTACCCGTCCTTCATCCTCAAAACCAGCGATTTCATTAAAGTTCAAATAGCGGTATAAATCGCTGGCAAAAGGATTAATTTTCTCGGTGACAATTGCGAGGTATTCCTCGACGGTGGGAATGCGTCCCAGCAGCGCACAAACCGCCGCTAATTCGGCGGAACCGAGATAGACTCGCGCATCTTTTCCCATGCGATTATTGAAGTTACGAGTCGAGGTAGAAAATACCGTTGCTCTGTCTTCAACCCGCGCTTGATTACCCATACAAAGGGAACATCCAGGCATCTCGGTACGCGCCCCAGAAGCGGCAAAAATGCCATACATTCCCTCATCGCGCAATTGTTTTTCATCCATGCGGGTGGGGGGACAAATCCACAGTTTAGCCTTAGCAACTCCTGCCCCTTCTAATATCTTAGCAGCGGCGCGATAATGACCAATATTAGTCATACAAGAACCGATGAACACCTCATCAATTTTATCCCCGGCGCATTCCGACATTAACTTGATATTATCGGGGTCATTGGGTGCGGCGACAATGGGTTCTTTAATCTCGCTTAAGTTGACGGTGATAATATCCGCGTATTCGGCATCCTTATCCGCCTCCATCAGGACAGGATTAGCTAACCATTGTTCCATTTTTGCTACCCGACGTAGGATAGTTTTGGCATCACTATAACCCCGGGCTGCCATATTTTTTAACAGAGCCACATTAGAGCGTAAATATTCCGCCACTGTCTCGGTACTTAACTTAATCGTACAACCGGCGCAGGAACGTTCCGCCGTGGCATCGGTTAACTCAAAAGCCTGTTCTAATTTCAAATCTGGCAGCCCTTCCATCTCCATAATACGACCGTTAAAAACATTTTTTTTGTTCTGTTTTTCCACGGTTAATTTACCCTCTTGGATGGCAACGTAGGGAATAGCATTAACAATATCGCGCAGAGTTACACCTGGTTGTAATTCCCCCGTAAAACGCACTAAAACCGATTCCGGCATATCCAAAGGCATTACTCCCAAAGCGGCCGCAAATGCCACTAAACCCGACCCCGCAGGAAAGGAAATTCCCAGGGGAAAACGAGTATGAGAATCGCCTCCAGTCCCCACCGTATCCGGCAATAACATCCGATTTAACCAGGAGTGAATAATGCCATCTCCCGGACGTAAAGCCACCCCACCCCGGGTAGAGAAAAAGTCCGGTAATTGGTGATGAGTTTGAATATCAACCGGTTTGGGATAGGCTGCCGTGTGACAGAAACTCTGCATGACTAAATCGGCGCTAAAACCTAAACAGGCTAACTCTTTTAACTCGTCTCTGGTCATCGGGCCGGTGGTATCCTGAGACCCTACCGTAGTCATAATTGGGTCACAGGAAGTACCCGGCCGCACCCCGGGTAAACCGCAAGCTTTGCCGACCATTTTTTGCGCTAGGGTGTAACCTTTACCCGTGTCACTAGGCATAGTTGGACGAGTAAATAGGGTACTAGCCTCAAGTCCCAAGGCGTGACGGGTTTTATCGGTGAGACTGCGACCGATTAAGAGGGGAATACGACCGCCGGCCCGCACTTCATCCAGAATTGTCTCAGGTTTGAGGCTAAAAGTGCTAATAGTTGCGCCCGCTTCGTTGGTGATTTTGCCTTCGTAGGGATAGATTTTAATCACATCCCCCGTGTTCATTTGGCTAACATCGCATTCAAGCGGTAAAGCGCCGGAATCTTCAGCAGTGTTAAAGAAGATAGGGGCGATTTTACTGCCTAAAATATAGCCACCAGCACGTTTATTAGGCACAAAGGGAATATCATCGCCAATATGCCAGAGAACCGAGTTAATCGCCGATTTTCGGCTGGAACCAGTCCCAACCACATCTCCCACATAGGCGACCGGATGGCCTAATTTTTTCAATTCGGCAATGGTTTCTAAGGACCCAGGTTGACGGGTTTCTAACATAACCAAAGCATGAAGGGGAATATCAGGCCGGGTGGTGGCATGGGGAGCGGGAGATAGGTCATCTGTATTGGTTTCTCCTGGGACTTTGAAAACGGTGACGGTAATTTCTTTAGCAAGTTTCGGTTTAGCGATAAACCAAGCGCCATTGGCCCAAGCATCGATGACCTGTTTAGCATAGGGATTGGTGTCGGATAATTCCAAAACCTCGTTAAATGCGTCGAATACCAGCAGGGTTTTACTTAAAGCACTGGCAGCGGCGGCGGCGATATTAATATCTCTGGATTTCAGCAGTTCAATCAGAGAATGAACGTTATAACCACCTACCATGGTTCCCAGTAAGCTAACCGCACCCTGAGCGGAGATAACGCTAGATTTTATTTCACCTTTGGCAATTCCTGTTAAAAATCCCGCTTTAACGTAGGCCGCTTCATCAACTCCGGGGGGAACACGGTCACGCAGCAGGGTCAGCAATTCTCCCTTGAGTTCTTCGGGCGGATTTTTGAGTATTTCGCATAATTCCGCCGTTTGTTGAGCGTTGAGGGGAAGGGGAGGGATACCTAATTTCGCTCGGTCGGCAACGTGCTGATGATACGCTTCTAACATAGGTCTATTGTCTCCTAGTCTTCACTTGTGACGGTTTCTTCCTAGGTTACTGGATTTTTGCTAGTCTCTGAATTTCTAGGTTAACGAGAGATGACTTTGCTGTGCGATTTCCATAAAATGAGAAAATAGCGATCGATTGACTATATTGAGGCTTAGATAATGGCTATCACCGATTCTGATCTAGATTTAGCACAATATATCGACCATTCTCTCCTCATCCCCACCGCCACCAGTGAACAATTAGAGGCTTACTGTCAACAGGCCGAACAATATCGTTTTCCCACCGTCTGCGTTTATCCCGCCGCCGTTAAGCAAGCGGTGCAGTTACTCCACGGCAAAAAAACTTTAGTTTCTACCGTGATTGGTTTTCCCGCGGGGGCCACTACCTCCGCAGTTAAACGTTATGAGGCTTTAGAAGCCGTAGATAATGGTGCCAAGGAGTTAGATGTGGTTATTAATCTCGGTTGGCTAAAAGATGGGAAATCTGAGCAATTATTCCAAGAAATTGCTAGTATTTGTCAGGAAACTGGCCAGACGGTAAAAGCGATTCTGGAAACCTCGCAACTGACGGACACCGAGAAACGCTTAGCGGCGGAAATTTGCATGGATGCAGGAGTCAGTTATCTAAAAACCAGTACCGGCTGGTTTGGAGGTGCAACGGTTAGCGATGTGAAGTTTCTCAAGGAAATTAGCAAAGGCCGGGTAGGAATTAAAGCATCCGGCGGAATTCGCACCCTAGAACAAGCGATCGCTCTTATCCGGGCCGGGGCCACCCGTCTGGGAACTTCCCGCGGTGTCGATTTAGTCCGTCAGCAAAAAGCCGCTTTTGAGGAATAATACTAAATCCTGTTTAAAAGGTATAGGAAAGTGGGAAAGTGGGGTGTGGGGTAGTGGGGTGTGGGGTGTAGGGTGTGGGGTGTGGGGTGTGGGGTGTGGGGAGAATAAATAGAAATAATCTCCTGTCTCCTATCTCCTGAATCCTGTCTCCTGAGAGCTAAAATGATGACTGACAATATAGATAAAAATAAGGGGGTTTATTTGTCGATAATTCGCTGTGGTAATCGAGAATTTAGAGATATTCAAGGGATTGTTTTTGATAAGGACGGTACGCTAGAGGATTCGCGGGCTTTCTGGTACGATCGAGCTATAGCCCGGATACAAGCCATTGAATCGCAAATCCCTGGTTTAGAGTCTTTATTAACTAAAACTTTCGGTATTGGGGCAAATAGTCTCAATCCTGCCGGTTTAATGGCAGTGGGCAGCCGCAGAGATAATCATATCGCCGCTGCCGGTTGTATTGCTTCCACCGGTCGGGATTGGTTAACGGCAATGGCGATCGCAAAAGCGGCCTTCCAAGCGGCCGATGAAAAGGTTCCCCCCCGCTTCAATCCCCTCTATCCCCAATGTTTAGAAGTAATTCGTTATCTGCACGCGGCCGGTTTACAATTAGCGATTCTTTCCTCCGATACCACAGCACGAGTGGAGCAATTTGTCAAGGAAAATGGCCTATTAAATTATATTAAAATTGTTCGGGGATGCGATCGAGGTTTAAGTAAACCGGATCCCCTATTATTGCAAGAAACCTGTCAAGCTTTGGGGACCCCAGTGGACAAAACCCTGATGGTGGGGGACACTAGGGCCGATTGGGAAATGGCTAAACAGGCAAAATCAGCAGCAGCGATCGCAATTAGTTGGCAACCGGAAACCCATCAAGATTTACAATTAGCTGATGTGGTCATTAGAGAACTTACTGCCATCTCGGTTATCAGTTATGATTTTAGCTGTTAGGATTCAGGATTCAGGATTCAGGATTCAGGAGTCAGGAGTCAGGAGATTATTTTTTATTTATTCTCCCCACACCCCACACCCTACACCCTACACCCCACACCCTACACCCCACACCCTACACCCCACACCCCACACCCCACCTCCCCACTTCCCAATTCATAATTCCCTCTATGCTAACAATTGCCTTACCGAAGGGTGCTTTACTAAACGAAAGTATCCAAATATTTCAGAAAATTGGCTTAGATTTTAGTGCCTTTCTTGACTCAAAAAATCGCCAATTACAGATTACCGACCCCACTAACCAAGCGAAAGCGTTATTAGTAAGAGCAACAGATGTACCAGTTTATGTAGAATACGGTCAGGCACAATTAGGCATCGCCGGTTATGATGTTTTATTAGAAAAATCTCCCGATGTGGCTAATTTAATTGACCTAAAATTTGGTTACTGTCGGATGTCGGTAGCTGTCCCTGCTGATAGTCCCTATCAAAGTCCCTTAGATATTCCCCATCACGGTAAAGTTGCCTCAAAATTTGTCAATTGTGCTAAGGATTATTTTCGTCGTTTAGATATTCCCGTCGAGATTATACCTCTCTATGGTTCCGTAGAATTAGGCCCGATTACGGGGATGTCAGAAGCGATAGTTGACCTAGTTTCCACCGGTCGAACTTTACGGGAAAATGGTTTAGTAGAAATTGACGAATTATTTGCTAGTAGCGCTCGATTAATCGCCCATCCCCTCAGCTATCGACTAGACCGCGATCAGATTTATAACTGGGTAGAAAAGCTCAGAGAACCAACTACATCAATGGCAAAAGTTTAAGGAAAATATAGGTTAGTTTGGGGCATTATTTCCCCCTAACCTAATTGTTTTAAGAGCAAACCAATAAGCGCGCCAGCAAGAATTAACCAAGTAGAATTAACCTGAAAACGTAGTAAAAGAATAGCGGAGATAAGAGATAGAATGATAGCCAATAAATTAAAAGGCAAATTCCCGTAGGGTTGTAACCAAGTAGCTAGAGCTAAATTAAAAATAACTGCTACCATTAAAGCCACAGCACTAGCATTAATCGCATCTAAAAAAGCCCCTGCCCAAACCGATTCTCTCAGCTTAGGAATGAGGGGATTAAGTAATAAAACAAAGATAAAAGAGGGAAAGAAAATCGCTAGAGTCGCCACAATTGCCCCCGATACTCCTAATATTTGATAACCAATAAAAGTGGCTGTGGATAACACTGGACCGGGGGTAAATTGACCCACGGCAATAGCATCTAATAATTGTTGCTGGGTTAACCATCCTTTCCCCTGCACTAAATCCCCTTCTAAAAAGGCAACTAACACATAACCACTACCAAATAAAACACTACCCACCTTGAGAAAAAATAGCCCTAATCCTGTTAATGTCGGTGGGATGTTGCTAGGAGTAGCAACCGCCGTCGCACCGCCTATTCCTGCCACAATCAGGGGAAAGGTAGCGAATTTTTTTAGGATAAACATCCCGATAATTCCGCCTAACAGTAAAGCGATAACTTCATTTAAACCTAAGATTAATAATCCGATAACTCCCAATCCGATGAAGAGTAATTGACGGGTTTTCAGTGCCTTTTTGCCTAAGCGCCAGAGTGCCTGAAAAATCACCGCAATTACTACCGGTTTAATCCCCGCAAAAATCGGGGCCACATCCGGTAAAGTCCCGTAGGTAGTATAAATCCAAGCTAGAAAACCCGTAATTAACACCGCAGGAGTAATAAAACAAACCCCCGTGATTATTAAACCCGCTAAACCCCCAAAAATATAACCGATATGAATGGCCATTTCCGTGGAATTAGGACCAGGAATCAGATTAGTTGCCCCCACCAAATCGAGAAATCGCTCCTTAGTCATCCAACCGCGACGCTTAACCACTTCTTCCTCCATTAAAGCGATATGGGCAGCCGGACCACCAAAACCGATAATGCCGATTTTGAGAAATAAAAGGGCAAGTTGCGAGAGATTGGGAGGCGATGAAGTCAGCATTTTCTGATTACCAATAGTTTTTCTAGAATCAAGTTTATATCCAAAAGAATAGGCTTAAGCTAAATTCTTAGCTAGATCTGGTCAATCCTAAAATCCCATAATTGCAAAAGTGTTTTACACAAACTCAATCATAAGTATTTAATACTACCGTTCAAGTAAATTTGATACAAAAAAAGTTAAGAAAA
>NZ_JASJFE010000064.1:0-3111 GCF_030067735.1 Microcystis sp. M53598_WE2
AAAACTTTTGGAATACTGGAAAACAAAAAAGTTAATAACTCAGAAAGCTATCACCACTGAGGAGGAAAATTTATTTAACGAATGTCAAAAAATTGTAGAAAGATTGCAAGGAGGTAATACAAAGAATCGTGATCAGGATTCTCTGAGGAAGGGGGAATTTTCTTCACTTCGAGCCAGTCTTCTGCTGGAATTTGATAACTTTGCAGAGTTAATAAATTCGGAAGATAAGAAACAGCGAGGATTTTCACTTGAAGACTTGCTAGAACGTATTTTTTCTCTTTATGAGCTTCCAACTCAAAAAAGCTTTAGGAGAAATGAGGGTGGAGAACAAATAGACGGTGCATTTAAGCTTGAAGGCTGGTATTATCTAGTTGAATGTAAATGGACTCAAAAGTTAACGGATATAAGGCAACTTGATAGCCTTTATGGCAAAATCAGCCGCTCTGGTAAACAGACATTAGGATTATTTTTATCGATCAATGGTTGGTCAAAAAATGTATGCCCCTTACTAAAGCAGAATAATGACAAATCTATCATTCTGATGGATGGTTATGACTTACGATCTGTTCTTGTCGATCATAATAATTTGGATCTGAAGAATTTACTTATGAAAAAGTTGGAATGCTTAAATTTGGAAGGAGAGCCATTTTACAGCGCAGCTCAACTATTACAAAATACTATGAACAATCAAATTGTGTAGTGCGATCGCAATCTTGTAGGTGCGTTCCCTAAAACAACTCCTACAGCTTCAGCGATCGATTTTGGGGAACGCACCATGCACATTGATTGAAACTGTGAGTCTAAGTGCGATGCAGCCTTTGTGGTCCCAGTTGGGGAATGTTAGCGAAGATTGCCAATGTTGAGGTTAAAATAGAGGGGCAAAAGTTGCAACGGGGTCAGGACAATGACAGTTAATCAACTCCGCTACAGCTACCTATTGACAAATTAGTATATATGTTGTAAGTCGGGGTGACATACAGAAAGTTGACCTATATCGTTACTCTGGAGAGTGTTATGCAGAAGGTTTCCGTCACGCGCAAGCAATGGAAGAACACGCCGTTCTTGGCTGGTGAGCCATTGCCCTACAGGGCTCAGTTCTCCGAGGCGGAGTACGAGAAACTGTGCATGGGTGTGCTCCCAGCGCAAATGGAGGACAAGTGGTTCGTGTTCTTTGAAGAGCCCTATGTGTACTTTCATCGCAGCTGGACTGGGCAACCCGTGTACCGGGTCAAAGTTGAGCGGTCCGAGAGTTCAATCGCTGTGACGGAGGCACTCTGGGAGTTGTCGTTTGCGCGGGCAACGCCGGAGCAAGTTCCTTATCAAGCTGAGCTTCTAGACTTTCTCATTTCGAACCTGCTTCTTGGAATGAGCAAACCATTTCCGCAGCCGCAGAGTGTCCCTGGTCCTGCGGGCATCCTGCAGCACCACATTGCCGGCACGGGCTACGCTGAGCGGCCCGCAGAGGGTCACGCCTTCACGGCCACGCCGTCATTGCCACCTTCGCCAGCGCGTCCATGGTGGAAGTTCTGGCGGTGAGTGCGATGCCAAAGGCACTGCGTAGCAGAGCGCATCGCCTCGTAGGTTGGGTTGAGCGAAACAATACTGGGGCTAAAATAGCTCAATTCGCTTGAAAAAGCGCAACCCAACCACCCCAAAGGTTACTCTTTGTTGGGTTTCCTTGGGTCAACCCAACTACCATAATTGCTGCTCTATTGATCGCCCATTTTCAGGTCAAAACTCGAAGTATAAGCAGATTAAATATTGCTAACTATTGACAAATTAGTATTTTATGTTATAAAACGGGTTGATATGCAGAAAGTTGACCTATATCGTTACTCTGAAGAGTGTTGTGCAGAAAGTTGACCTATAATATGTATTTAGGCAAAGAGTCAGAGTTACATAGCTAGACTCATCCAAAGTTAATGATAAGATTGGGACATACACGGAAATGCAAGATCTACTCCTATGTTCTACAAACTTCCACTTTTGCTTACTCCTCAACCAGAAGGAGGATTTACAGTAACTTGCCCTCTTCTACCTGAACTAATCACAGAGGCGGATTCTTTGGAAGAGGTTCTGGAAAATGCAAAGGATGCCTTTGAGGCAGTTTTGGAAACTTATCAAGATTTAGGGAAAAAACTTCCAGTCAACTTGCAAGCCTTTAATCAGGAGTCACCTGCCCTAGTAGAGGCAATTATTTCTGCATGAGATACAAAGAACTAGCTCAAAAACTGAGGAGGCTTGGCTGTGAAGAAATAGAGAGAAAGTCAAAAGGATCACATAGAAAATGGCTGAATCTCTCTAATCAAAATGTAGCAGTAATTCCTGATTGGGGTAGTAAAGACTTAAAGTTCGGAACAATTAAGGCAACCATAAAACAGCTAGGCATAGAGTGGAGTGCCTTTGAAGAGGCATAACAAGTCACTACATACAAGGGGCTTAAACCCTGTGTTGGCAAAACTTGTCGATACCTCAGTAAGGTGAAAAGTGCTATATGTTATGATTTTCAGAGTAAGCCGGAGATGATAAGACACCATGAAAAATCGCATCTTTACTGTTATTTTGTACAAAGAAGATAATATGTACATTGCTGAATGTCCAGAAGTTGGCACAGTAGATCAAGGAGAAACAATTGAGCAGGCGATTGCTGGATTGAAAGAAGCCACACGGCTTTACCTAGAGGAATTTACCTTACCAGAAACATCCCCTAGATTTGTGACCAGTATTGAGGTTAGTTATGCCTAAGCTGCCACGAATCTCTAGTCGGGAGGCAGTTAGATCTCTTGAACGCTTAGGCTTCGAGCAAGTTCGTCAAACAGGTAGCCATGTTGTGATGAAGAAAGAAACCGAAGAGGGCAAAATTGGCTGTGTTGTCCCTTTACATCAGGAATTGAAGGTTGGTACATTAAGTGGAATTCTGAAACAAGCCCAAGTCACAGTTGAAGAGTTCATTGAAAATCTGTAGAGTCTGACAAATCACTGCACTCGACGTGATACCAAATACCAAAAGTATTTAGTCCCCCCAGAGAACCCCCTTGAGCCACATAGCACACTTTTCTTTTTTTGTCAAATTTTATGTTAAGAAATATGTAACTAATGGATAGGGGGATG
>NZ_JASJFE010000591.1:0-3799 GCF_030067735.1 Microcystis sp. M53598_WE2
GCTAATGACCCGCGATATTCAATTGTATCCGCTAAAACTTTTTCTATAGCTGTTTTAATATCATCTTCGGAAATTTCGATACTGAATTTCGTTTTTTCAAAAATCTTGCCGCTAGAATCTTGGAAAAAAGATTGTAGTTTTATCCCGCTAAATTCAGATGCGGACTTTTGAACAATTTCGGATATAACATCATAAAAACGTCGGTCTATTTTTAAAGACCAATGATCGGCTTGATTTGTAAATTCTATTTTTTCTAAAATTTCACTAGAAAAATAAAAGCCGTCAAGCTGATTAATCCATAACCCATAAATCGAGTAGGCGATATAAGTTTTATTAGAATTATTCGGGCCAATAATAACGGTTAGAGGCCGAAGATCCACTTCTGCCTCTTTAATACTACCTAAATTCAAGAGTTTGATTTTCATCATAAAAACGAACACTCCGAATACAGACCCTTATTTTACCCGATTCGTACTCGCTTGCGCCGATTCTTTAGTTTTATCTTCAAACGCGACCTTGATCGAGAAACGAATAGCGATCGCTTTCTGAGAAAAGATCGATCGCCAACCGACAATCCAAAACGCTGTCATTACCTTTCTAAAGCAACAAGCTAGTGGTTAGCTGATCACTGAAAGCTCCTTAAATATCTAACCTTTGGTAGATGCTATTAAGATGATTTAGGTGCTGCTGGGGATCAAAGCAACTTTCGATCTCGTCGGGGGATAAAATGCCGGTAACTCGCTCATCTTGGCTGATAAAAGCTTTAAAATTGCCGTTATCGGTGTTCCAAGCGCGATGGGCGTTTTCTTGGACGATTTTATAGGCAGATTCCCGGCTAATTCCCTTACTCACCAAAGTTAAAAGAACTCTTTGACTGAAAATCACGCCACCGTAAACATTCATATTTCGCTTCATGTTTTCGGGATACACCAGCAGATTTTTGACTAAATCGGTGATTTCCTTCAGCATAAAGTGGGTCAAAATGCAAACATCCGGCAGCATCACCCGTTCTACGGAACTATGGGAAATATCTCTTTCGTGCCAGAGGGCGATATTTTCTAAAGCGGAAACGCTATGACTACGGATAATTCTCGCCATTCCCGTTAAGCGTTCTGAACGGATGGGATTACGTTTATGGGGCATAGCGGAGGAGCCTTTTTGTCCTTTGGAAAAGTATTCTTCCACTTCTAGGACATCGGTTCTTTGCAGGTTGCGAATCTCCACGGCAAAACGTTCGATCGAAGCCGCTAATAAGGCTAATTGTTGCACATAATCGGCGTGTCGATCGCGCGATATCACTTGAGTGGAAGCGGTATCCGGTTCTAATCCTAACTTCTGACAGGTTAACGCCTCAATTTTGGGGTCAATATTGGCATAGGTTCCCACTGCACCGGATATTTTACCGATGGCGATGTCTTGGCGCAAGCGAATTAAACGATCGCGTCCCCGCAGCACTTCCGCTAACCATCCCGCTAGTTTAAAGCCAAAGGTGATCGGTTCGGCGTGAATGCCGTGGGAACGTCCTACCATGACTGTATAACGGTGTTCTTGGGCGCGATAGCGCAGGGCTTGAATAAAATCTTCTAATTGTTCTAAAATCAGGTTTAAACTGGCGACTAATTGTAAAGACAGGGCGGTATCTAATACATCAGAACTGGTTAAACCTAAATGAATATAACGCCCCGGCTCGCCCACATACTCGTTAACATTTGTTAAAAAGGCGATGACATCGTGGCGCACTTCTGCTTCTATTTCTAAAATGCGATCGGGATCAAAATTAGCTTTTGCCTTAATTTCTTCTACTGCATCCCCGGGAATATAGCCTAATTCTGCCTGCGCTTCACAGACGGCTATCTCTACCTCTAGCCATGTTTGATATTTATATCTATCCGTCCACAAATTCCCCATCGCAGGGAGAGTATAACGCTCGATCACTATTAATTCTTCCAAGACAACCGTTTAATTGTATCGGATCGGGGCAAGTCTGGGAATAGGCAGGGGGCAGCGGGGAGTTTTGTTTTCCCCACTCCCTTTTTAGCGGTTAGTGATTCGTTGGTAAGTAGTCGGACATAAATTCTGTTGTCTATCTTAAGAAATGTAAATTGCCGCAATTCTTACTGACGACCGACTCCTGACTCCTGACGACCGACTCCTGACGACCGACTTCTGACGACCGACTCCTTACCCCACAGTTAACTTTACTTTTGTCCAACTACTTAGCGGTGAACTATCTTGTTTAATTTAGCTTGAATCGAATCCCTACCCCCTTGCTTCAACCCATGCTCGCATTTTACCCGGATTGTTCAATCCGTAGGGATCGACGAGTTGTTTAAATTCTAGTTGTAGCGGATTAATCTGTCTGCTGCCGCCATCTTCCATGATATAAGTGTGAGGATTGGCAATGGCTGCCCCCTGTTGTTCATAGATAGCAATAATCTCATTTAATCGAGTTTCTGTGGTAAATTCTAGCAAGGGAAGACCGGCGGGAATAACTTTACCTTGAAATTTCAAAAATTCTAGGTGCATCATTATTTCCTCACCAAAATAATTATGGAGTTTCTCTACCGTAGCTAGATTAAAATAAAAAGCTTGTAGATAAGTTATCTTGGGGTTACAACTACGCGCATGGAGAGTGGTATGATTCCAAGTAAATTCTAAGATACTGTTGCCTTTTTGGGTTTCTTCTGGCGTTTTATAGTAAGTAAGTTCACCATTATATTCTTTAATTAAAGATTCTAATGCGACTCGATCGCTGTCCGATACTATTAACAAAACTGCCGCTTTCCCCGTGGTTAAATAATCCTTAAGAGCAGTAAAATAAGCGGGAATTGGCCAAGAGTGAACACTAACCATTTTCTTGACAATGCCATCACTATCACTAAGAGCTTGACCGAATTTAGCGGCGGTGAGAAAATCGGCAAAAGTAACGATAAATTCTGCCCAAGGATAACAGGGAGCGAGGGCTATTTCTAACTCGGTAATAATGCCATTTGTTCCGTAGGCATGATTGACTTTTTCTACCTCATCCCCCCGTAGTTCGATAATTTTTGGTTCCGCTTCTAGGGTGACTAATTGCACTGCTTGCAGATTGCCCCTATCCTTTAATTGTCCATAATTAATCGAACCCATGCCCACACTGCCACCCCCGATAAAACCGCCAATTGTCGCCGTCCGATAGGTAGAGGGAGCCATTCTTAATTCCCAACCGATTGCGCGAGCTTGTTTATCAAAAAATGCCATTTTTACCCCCGCTTCTACCCGGGCTGTACCCGGTTCGATCGAGATAATTTTTGTTAGTTTGCTTGTATCTAAAATTACTCCTCCCTGCAAGGGAACACATTGACCATAATTACCTGTACCCGCACCTCTAACTGTTAAAGGAATTTGGTATTTAACGCAGGTTTTAGCGATGTCAATAACCTCTTGGCTATTCTGGGGACGAATGACTAAATCAGCCCGTTTATCTTGCAGTTGTGCTTCTAAAATGGGGCTAAAATGATAATAATCTAAGGAAAGTTTCGCCACTTGTCCCGGATCGGTGATAATTTCCAGATGGGCAAGTTCTTCAATGAGATTTTGACAATTAGATTTCATGGTTAGGTAGGGTTTGCTGAAAAAGTGTATTGGTGGGGTTAGGAGTCAGGAGTCAGGAGTCAGGAGTCAGGAGTCAGGAGACAGGAAACAGGATTCAGGAGTCAGGATTCAGGATTCAGGATTCAGGAGACAGGAGTCAGGAGACAGGAGATTATTTTTATTTATTCCCCCCACACCCTACACCCCACACCCTACACCCCACACC
>NZ_JASJFE010000148.1:0-9820 GCF_030067735.1 Microcystis sp. M53598_WE2
AAGCGAATGCTGGCACGAATATGGTAGAAGAAAATCCTCTAGAACCCTATTTTCAACCTTCTAATTGCCAAATTTTCTTCCGCAAACCCAAAGATTTAACTGATGAGATTGCAGAGCGTATTGTTGAGATTCTCAAACCAGAATTAGGTAAAAAATATGACTATAAACTAATCCTAGCTCATGCCTTTTCTGGAAGTTTACCCGGTCAGATACTCAGTCTTTTATCACGGCAAAAAATCAAAAAATTACTGTCTGAAGCTCTCAACTGTCCTGATAAATGGATTTGTAGTGAGTTAGCAGCTTACGCTTTAGATGAGCAACCTGAATACCGAGATATCGGAGTTCTGATCAATCCTAATTCTACCATTAATCCTCAAAAATTATTTGAAGATGATCTGATTTTTCAGGCTTGGGAAAATCAGGTTGCGGCAAAGTTTAAAGATTTAATCACCGGGACAACAGTAATTGCTTAGATGTATTACCTGCATTATTGATGCCATCAGGAGAATATCAAATGACCACGACAACTATTGGTAGAGTTCCTCTTCACGAACCGGGAAAATTACTTGATCCCTATATCAAGGACAATGATGCTTTAATTGCTCCTGCGGAGGATTTTACTATCTCGATCAATACAATTTCACTGCAACTGTATACTAAGTACAAAGGTCATTATTTAGCAGGACAGTGGGATAATAACTATTTCGCTCTTGTCAGTCAGATAGGATTAGGAGATCAAGAAACCCCTATTTTCAAGGTTCACTATCTTAATCACATCTCTGGAATGACTTTAGATGTAACAGACATTTGGGCTGAAAATGTTGCTGTCATTGAAGACTTTCAAAAAGATGAAAAATCTCAGCGATTGTATTTATCGTTTAGTAGTTTTTGTCAAGGATTAGGACGTTCTACTTTAGAACAAGTTACCAATTCATTGAAGCAAGTTGTGGGAACTGTAGGGGCGGCTTTTCCTAGTTTAATACCTTATACAACACTGGGAAGTACAGCCTTACAGGGCATTAATAATATTCTGGCAACTGTTGTTGAAGCTAGATTTCAACCCCAAGTGAAAACATCAACTTTTGGTCTTTATCCTGCTAACGTTGAGCAAAGACCTGTGATTGGAGAAGCTCCCTTACAAACAGGAGCTTATGCCTTTTTCTTTGAACCCGTTGAGATAGAAACCTTGAAAATGGGATCGAATGGGATTGTGACTTCAACTAATAATAAACCCGTCAGTCCTTACATTGTAGTTAACATCAAAAAAGGGATTACTTTAGCCCCCAGTCAAATTGAGAAAAACTTAGCCACTGAAGTATTAGAAGCTTACCACAGAACTACTAACTATCCTCTAACCACTTCTAATACTGTGATTCCCTACTTCAATGCCTTAGAAGAATTGGGTAAAATTATTCGTTTAGCTAGTTCTACTAAGCGGTATTTTGAGTTAAAACAAAAGGGCGATTACCTCACTGAAGCGGAAGCAAAACGTCTGGAGATTCTCTTGGCTTACTTAAAGGAAAATCTCAAGAATTTTGAGCAGTAATCAATTAATTGGCATTCCCTAACTTTTAGTATTTGGAAACTGTTTAATAATAGGAGGAAATGATTATGATGTTCTCATGGACTGATTATGTGCGTGCCGTTGCTATCACCGAACAAATTCCCACTCGGTATCGCAAATTACGGGTTGTTCAATTAGCACAAGCAATCGTTGAATCTGCACGAGGTACGAGTAAACTTTTTCAAGAAGCGGGAAACCCCGGTGGACTCAAATGGCGAGATAAAATTGACGACAATTACACCGAAAAAATCACCCATCAAATTTGGTTAGTTACCCCTAGCGAACCCAATGGTTGTTATTGGTGTCATTGGAAAACCGCAGAACAGGCCGCAATGGGATATTGGCGGTTTATCGGTCGTCCGAATTCCCCCTATCAGGGATGGGAAGAATACGATAATGATCCGGAAGGCTATTTACAATATATTTGGGAAAAAGGCTATGCCACCGACCCAAACTATGTCAGTAAGGTCAAAAATGTTTTCCCTGAAGCTCAAAGCTTACTAGATGAATATGGTGGAGAACAACCTCCTCCATCACGGATTTTCAAAGTTGCTATTATGCCAGGACATGGAGGGACAGATTCAGGGGCAGTCAACCATACGCTAAATTTACGGGAAAAAGACTACAACTGGAAAGAAGCAGTTGAAGTTAAGGCCCGTTTAGAAGCGGCGGGCAATTATCAAGTGATTATCTGTCGTCAAGAAAATGAATTAGCTTCCCTTTCAACCTTGCAACAACGAGCTAATGACAGTGGTGCAAATGTTTGTTTGTGTCTGCATCATAATGCTTGTAACCGACAGGCAAAAGGTTGGTGGTTATTTTATGTGAATCGGAGTCCAGAATTTGAGAAATTTATCAAAATCATCGATAAACACTTCCGAGGACTGCCTTTACAAGGACGGGGTTATGAATACGCTGGAACGCCCTTTGCTCATGACTGGTATAGTCGAGTCTGGAATTGTACCCATGCTTGTACCATGCCCACCATCTTGTTTGAAAGTTGCTTCATTGACAATGATGAAGATGCTCGTTGGTTGAGAGATGGCGGTTATCAGCAAATCGTTGAGAAAATTTGTGCGGGGGTTAAGGAATATTTAGGAAGTCAACCACCCCTACCTCAGCCTGAAAAATTCGTCTTTGTCTGTGATGCCAATCCGCCTTTAAATGTGCGGAAAGGTGCAGGGAGTAATTATGATCCTGTGGGGCGTTTAGATAACGGGACACGATTAACGGTTGTAGGTGAAGAGGGCAATTGGCTCAAAATTAGTAAACCGATTGAAGGTTATGTTCATCGTGACTTGACAAAATCTTCCTATTGCGTGTTTGTCAATGACCCAAATCCGCCCTTAAAAGTCCGTTCAGGAGCAGGAACAAACTTTTCAGTGGTGACAGAACTGACTAATGGCACACCCTTAAACGTGATAGGGACGGATGACAATTGGCTTCGCATCGATAAACCTGTGGAAGGTTATGTCTTTACTTCTTTAACTTCCTCGCTGCATCGAGTCTTTGCTGCTGATGCCAATCCTCCCTTAAATGTGCGCTCTGGACCTGGAACTACCTATGAAAAAGTGGGTCAATTAGACAATAATACGGCTTTAACTGTCGTAGATGCTGGTTTGGATAGTCAAGGTGCGAGATGGCTTCGTATTAGTTCACCTTGTTCCGGTTGGGTTCTAGAAAGTTTAACCTCCGATCGCCTGATGGGTTCGGGAATCAACCCTCCCGCTTCTAATCTATCGGAAAGTGAGCAATACGATTATTGTGCCGAGATTATCACCCATAATGGCGGAACATTGCGTAAACGCAATTTAATCTCTTTCCGGAAGGAAACCAGTACAAAAGTCAATGATTGGCATGGTTGTTACGATGATATTACTTACATGATCTGGAAAGATGGCGCAGGGAAACACGCTTGTAAATACGCCTCTAACACGGAACCCTCATCTCAGTATGAAGATAGTAATAATCCATTGGCTGATCGCAACAGAATGGGGGTTGATGCAAATGGTGATGGACGACTGGATTTAGGACGTTTACCCGAAGGATATTACGAATATAAAACAGGAACAAGTGCCACCCTGGGTAAAGTATTGTGTCCTACCGCATCAGCCATGGCGGAACGAGATACCAGTCACGATGGCCTATTTCAACCTAATGAACCTCGTGCTTCTGCTGGAACAACGATGTTATTTCATCAAGGTGGAGAAACGAATCCTTTCAGTGCCGGATGTCAAACCATGCCTCCCAATGAATACACCAGATTTTGGAATGATTTAAACAGCAACGGTGATCCTGGTGTTATTGGTTATACCATTGTTCGCTGGTGTTCAATTGCTTAATTCCTTGTCCATTCACGTCAAGTTAAGCAATCACAGATAAAATATTGTCGGCATTGACTTAACTTGAGCCCCTTACATCTAACTTAAAATAAGGAGTCTGATTATGAAATTTGGCATTGATATAGGACACAATTGCCCCCCTTGGGATACCGGCGCAGTGGGATTTAAAAAGGAAGATGACTTGGCGAAAGATGTAGGAACTCGGTTAATCAAGAAATTATCTGCGGCAGGTCACAGCGTGATTAATTGCACTCCTAGCACAGCAGCAGAGGGAGAATCTCTCCGAAAACGCGTCAATAAAGCTAACGTCAATCAAGTAGATATCTTTGTTTCCATTCACTTTAATAAAGCTGATGGTAAAGCTTTTCGTACAGATAAGCCAATTGGAACAGAGATTTTTGCCCTCAGTAATATAGGAAAAGCGATCGCTCAATCGGTTCTCACTGAAATCGTTAAGCTTGGCTTTAAAAACCGAGGAGTCAAAAATGCTCAATTCTTTGTCCTTAAACATACCTCAATGCCAGCCATTTTAATTGAATGTTGTTTTGTTGATTCTCAGGCGGATATGAATCTCTTTGATGCTGAAAAAATGGCAGATGCGATTAAAGTCGGTTTAATTGGGGATGCTCAAGATACATCAGAATCTCAACCCGGTATCTTAAAAGTTACCCAAAAAACCATTCTTAAACCCTCTACTTTACAGTCATCTGACTTACCGCCAGAAACTTTGATAGATATCGATTTGGGAGAATATCCTGTATTAGATTTTCGCCGTGAAGAACGACACTATTGGCTGAAATGGCTGGATAAAAGTCAAGGCGATCGAGATGTTCATTTTGTCTTTGAAGAATACGCAGAAGTCAAGGAAACTTAAACTTTTTGTTAGGTAGGGCAAAATCAATCTAATCCCCTCCTAGTTTTAATAATTATGATCACTTATTTGAGGACTTAATTATGATGTCAATCCCTGAAGAACTCAATCCCAACCAAGGCATCCCTGGATGGCTAGAACTCGATGATTTAAGCCTTCATGGAGACATGGTAGCACGCATCCCTAAAGGAGCTTATATCAAAGGAATAATCGGTGGAGAAAAACCTTTTTTTCCCGTCTCTGAAATTCTTGGTACAGCTATCTCTAAACCTGAAGGAGTAAATAGCAATTGTGGATGGGTTGAATTAGAAACTCTGACCTTTCATCGTGACATAGAAGCTGTTGCACCCCTTGCTCCTTATGTGCGGGGAGAGATGGATAAAGACCACAATTTTTATCCCGATAAACCTTATACTATTGTGCGCTCAAATGATTTTATTGGCAATGGAGAAGAAAAGTTTATGACGACTCAAGCTATCGAAGCATTGGTAAATACTGTCATTAAAAAATACCCCATTGATAGTACACAGATAACCGATCCAAGACAAAAATTTACTTTATTAGCTGGATCGAAACTTGAGATTCAACAGTATGACAGGGTGGATCATAATCATTGGAAATTGCTTTTATCTTCCCCTGTCAATGGTTCAGTCATCTGGTTTGCTTATAGTCCTCATGTCAATATCATTCGCCCAAATATTAACCGAAGCACGGTGATTACTTACCAAATCTTAAACGATGACAATGGGAAGCTGAAAGCAACCGCTAAATTAGCCTGTAACTTTTGGAATCGTTTTGTCATTCCTCAGTCTAATATTGTGATCCGACTAGGAACATTTTATAGTCCTGGTTCTGTGATTGCTAGAGCCTATAAACCTTATCAACAAGGCAATACCGTCTATGGCAAGATTGAGTTTAATACTAAGTATCTTGGAACGTTTACTAATTATGGTATTGCTGGCACAATTATTCACGAAATTGGACATACCTTAGGATTTGGTTGGGATCAATGGATGAATTTGTTTTATCAAAATACGGGTGCTTTTAAACCCGAAACAATCAAGAAGATTCCCGAACTACAATATATGTTTGTTGAAACCGATTATGGTCCAGGAACAGCATATTCCCACTGGGACGAAGAACGATTTGATCAGGAATTAATGACGGGATTCAAAGATACCTATGAATATGTCTTACCTGTGACGATTAAAGTGATGGCACTTCTCGGTCATGTTATTGCTGAGGAATTAATCCAAAAAACGAATTTAGAAACCTTGATTCGTGAGATTGAAGATGTTCTATTCACCATGACAGAAACAGTCCAAGAAATTAACTTTGAATACTATAAAGATACCGAAATATCGGAGGAAATTTACACCGCATTGACCTAAAATTGTCAACATAAATATGGGGGGAGTTATTACTATTTTCCTGAATTAAGCTTCCCCCGATCGAGTGTTTCATAATTTAAGGACTGTTTCTATGAAAATTACCCACCTTTTCAAGCTATTATCAGCACTTAGTTTGGCTCTTCTTCTCGGTTGGCTTTTCCCGATGGCTCATATTAAGGCTGACAATGTATCAACACTGGGAAAATATCCTGTCTGTGAACCATCTGCTGTCGTAAAAGTAACCTGTCCAGAATCAGAAGGAAATTGCCTTTTAGTAGCAGATAATGAACAAAAAGACGCTCTCTTTCTCTATTCTGTGAGTTCTAAGCAATTAGACTCAACTCGTCAAAGTCAGTTAGCCTTAGAGAAAAAAATAAGTGACATTGAAGCGATCGCAAAATTAGATGATAATAAAGTTCTTCTCTTCGGTTCTCACAGTCGTAACAATAAATGTGAGATCAAAGCAAATAGACAACGGTTTGTACAGGCTCAATTGTCGGGAAATCAATTAAAAATTATTGGTGAACTGATCCAAAGTCCTCAAATCGATTCTCAAGTTCTCTTTCAAGGTCTAGATGTGAATTCTAACAAGATTATCAGTGCCGTGAGTCGTGCTATTGATGAGGCGGAAACCAAGGCTAATCAATCATTAGGAGATAAAGTGGCGTGTGAACAAGCCAATGCTTTTAATGCGGAAGGAGCAGTAGCCATTCCTGAGCCTTTATCCCTCGAAAAATTCAAGATTTGGATTGGCTTACGTTCTCCCGTTGTCACATTAGACGCTAAGAATTATGCTGTTTTACTATCAATGGCTAATCTGGATAACTATCAATTCGATGGTGCAACACTTCTAGATTTAGGGGGACGGGGAATCAGAGAAATTACCTTTGATAATAACCAGATTTGGGGAATTGCTGGCGGGCCGAAAGATGGTCAAGATAATTTCGTTTTTTGGAAACTATCGGCTGAGGATCTCAAACCCAATACGATTCTTAAACCTGAAATCCTTCGAGAATTACCCCAGTCATCAGAAGGATTAGCGATCGTTGATGGAACAGCCTATATTTTGATTGATGGCAATAGTGGGGATTCTGGAAATCAGTGTGCAATACCTGCCAAGTTTATGCAATTTACTGTCCCTAATTAGGGTTATGTCCTCAAATTTTGCTAGTTTTGAGACTTAGATAATCCTCTGATATTGAAAAAAAGGAGAATCAATGATGACTACCCAAAAACTGAAAGCTCTAGTCAATACTGTTATCAAACAATCTACCCTAGATAGCAGTCAAATTACTGATCTTACTCAAAAATTTTCCTTGACAGCAGGAGATAAAATTGAGATTAATGATTACAAATCTGCGGACAATAATCACTGGGAATTAGAATTAACAACCCCTGTTAATCAGATGACGAAATGGTTCGCTTATATGCCCCATGTCGAAATTAAAAGTAATGACCCTGTGGCCAAGATATTGCAAGATATTAAGCAGTCTCAATTTAAGGTGTATCATCGACCAACAGAACAAGATGGAGATGGAGTGGGGATTCCCCCTAATGGACAAGACAACCGTTCAGAAAGAATTTGTCCTGTGTACGTTCTTAGTCCAAGAAGACAAACAGATTCTTTAGTCAGACAACTGATTACACTGCTTCGGGTCAAGGATACAGCGTTCATTATTGCAGAACGATTGCTACAATATCCCGAAGATTATCTCCCCACTATTTCTCAATTTGAAAAAGCGGTCATCGTCCAATCTTTTGTTGGTGTCGGTCCTCCTCAACCGGATCCAACTCCTTATCCAGATTGGGCAAAAGAAAGACACGACAAAGAGTTGTGGAGACTCGAACAATCTATCCGTCTATTACAGTCGATGAATCGAAAAATCTCAGCTGTCGTTTGTGCGATGGGAGATTCTCAAAAACATTCATCCAAAGATGTGCGAGAAACAATGCAAACGAGATTATACAATCTTCTGGATAAGTATAATCTCTCGGCTATCAAACAGCCAATTACTTGGGGAGCAGATGAATTAGTAGCAATGGGAATCGCTCAAACCCTTCCCAAAACTAAAGTGCGTGTCCGCATCTCTAATAAGGAGACTGAAATGTGGTACGACGGGCGACGACCACCCAGAGAACTTGTGACTGAAAAATTACCAGCAGTTGGGTTAGAAGAATCAGAAACTGACTGGGATTTCGAGGTCGCTATCCTAACTCGTCGTCGAAATGGTAGTATTAATGATTATCAGAAAGACGACCAGGAACAAGCCCAGTTAGATGAGCATTTTCTGGCTCAATATAAGAACTATTCTTCCGAGCAACGCGCTAAATTAGTCATCATTGATGGCCGACTTTTTAATGGGGCTTGGAATGCCACTTCTGTGTTACCTTACGATGATTTATTGGCCTTCGGTAGTTGGGGAACATTTGGCAATTGTGTTGGCTCAACTTTGGCGGTGGCAAAAATTCTTTTCTACGCTAAAAATCCCGCCGCTCAAAGACAACTTTATTTAGAAGCCATTGCTCATGATGTTTTTGCTAATGGCTATAAAGAAGTTCAACGATCCGAAGAACCTAAAAGCTTCTGTAATCAGCTACAAAATCAAACAGGAATAACTTTCAATCATTACGACGGATATGATAATCCTGCTACGGTCAAAAAAGTCTTTGAGGTCTTAAATCGGCGCGTTAATGCCAGAATGCAAGAACATTTTGCAGGACTTCCCCTTGTTAATAACCGAGTCTTCCGAATTACCCCGCAATTTTGGCGCACTTTTGAGAGTGAAGTCCACATCTGGCCAAGATTACCAGAGGAAATTCATAAAGTTGGTATCTATCGTACCGATCTGGAAGCGATCGCTTTTAATCCTTCATTGGGCGATCAATTCGTCTAACAGTAAATTTTTCAACAATCCCATAGGAGAAATGCCATGACTTCCCTACAAATTATTAGTCCCATCAATGATGCTCGCTTTGAATGTCTAAAACCTGTTACTTTTACAGGCAAAGTAAATTCTGGAATAGTCACTGTAGAACTCACAGCAGATGACAAATATTCCCTAGGCAATAATCAGGTTAAAGCAGACGGTTCTTGGTCGATTACTTATTCAGGATTCACGAATCCTGGGAAGCGCAAAATTACTGCCTTTGGCTATGATCAAGCTAATCATGAAGAAGAAACCAGCATTATAATTTATGTGGCAGATTCCTCAGATTATACTAAAACTATTTATGGGGGTCTGGTTTTAGATGATTACAAAAAGCTTAAACACACCAAGTCTCTGCCGACAGATCACAGGTTAACTGATGCCGAAGGGTGCCGGTTATTTGAACAAGGAATCCTGCCCATTCTTCAGTCCAAAGAAACCTTTATGGAAGCAACGGAGGAAGGTCGAAACAAACTAAACGAATTAGTTGAACAAAACAAAGATCAATACCATATTGATGACGCACCCTGTGCTTATTCCGTCTCCTGTGTGATGAAATATCTGGCTGAAAAGTTAGGATTAGCCACCGTCAAAGCACTTTTCCAAGACCCTTGTTTAATTGATAATGTTCAAGTTACAGGCGTTGAGAAAAAACTGCGTCGTCTGGGATTTCTCTACTTTTTGAAAGAAGATTACCTAGCACCTCGTGGGGCAATAGGAGCAAG
>NZ_JASJFE010000071.1:0-3309 GCF_030067735.1 Microcystis sp. M53598_WE2
ATTCCTTGCTGAGATTCAGTTAAAATTGTAGCGTTATCACCATGAGTTAGATAGAACCCAACATCCATGATCATCTCTCTCAAAGAAGCCCAGGCTAAACTCCCCGAACTGATTGACAATCTCAAACTGGGGGAAGAATTGTTAATCACCGACAACAATCGTCCAATTGCCCAATTAATCGGGCCAATACCCATACCGCCCCAACGCCTAGTCCCCGGACTATGTCAAGGAATGATTACCATCGTAGCTGATGACGAAGAACATTGGCAAGATTTTTTGAAAACTTAAATAGAGATTTAACATTATGACTAAATTAGATATAGCTCAAGCTAAATCCGATCTCTCAAAACTTCTCGATTTGGCAATTAACGGAGAAGAAATTGTTATTATGCAAGGCGACGAGCCAGTAGCCAAAATTTCCCCCATCAAACGACCCTTAAAACGAGGAAGTGCTAAGGGAAAAGTATGGATGAGCGATGACTTTGATGAACCTCTTGAAGACTTTCACAATTACAGGGAATGACTTTTTTATTGGACACACATATTTTTCTTTGGTTTGTTAATGACGATCCTAGATTAAGCAATGCTCTCAAAGATTTAATTGAAGATGAGAACAATTTTAGTTATCTTAGTATCGCCAGTCTTTGGGAAATGTCTATTAAATATAATTTAGGAAAGTTAAGGTTAGTTCCTTCCTATGAAGAGTTTATTGAGAAAGAAGTGAACGAAAGTAGGATTGTTTTACTAAATCTTGAACCAGAGCATCTAAAAATTAATGCTTCTCTACCTTTTCACCACAGAGATCCTTTTGATCGCATTATTATTGCTCAATCTATGGCTGAAAATCTCCCTATCATTACAAGTGATTCAATTTTCAGTCAATATTCGATTGCGCTTATTTAGTGTAACTCAACAAATGAAAATATTATTGATCTTAGATCAAGATGAAGGAATAGCTCCCAATGATCCAGCCGCTCTTCTAGATTAGATTGAAGCAACAAAAACCAACACTAATAAAGGTGTGTTACTTCGCTGACATACCTTTTACCTATCAGGAATCAGTTTGCTTATGGCCTCATGAACGAGATATTTGCCCTGATACACTTTACTTAGATTCAGTTAAACTAAAATGATCATTATCTTGCTTGTTAACTAACGAACAATTGACAAACTGATGATCCTGTTATACTAAATTAGGTATCAACCTTAATCATTAACCCCAACATGGGAGATAAACCCATTTACTGGATTGGGACGTCAAGGGAAGATATTAGAGATTTTCCTGAAGACGCAAAGCGTAAAGCAGGTTTTCAACTGAGAGCTATTCAACAAGGAGAGAAACCCAATGATTTTAAACCCATTCCCATTATTGGTCAAGGAACAGAAGAAATTAGAATTTGGACAGGAGAAACCTACAGAATCTTTTATGTAGCAAGGTTTAAAGAAGCGATTTATGTCCTTCATGCTTTTGGTAAAAAAACACAGAAAACCTCGAAAAAAGAAATTGAATTGGGACAACAACGTTATCAACAAATGATTCAATTTAGACAACAATTACAGGAGGGATAACCATGACACAATCTAACCCTATTGAGATCACTTTTGGTAGCGATAACATCTTTGAAGATTTAGGATTTAACAGTGAAGAAGCAACTAACTTAAAAATTAGAGCCGATTTGATGTTAACCTTGCGGTCTTTTATCCAAGAAAAAAGATGGACACAGCAAGAAGCCGCCACTTTTTTCGAGGAAACAAAACCGAAAATTAGTGATTTAATGAATGGAGAAATTAGCCGTTTTACTGTTGATAAATTACTCAGTCTTTTAGATAAAACGGGAATGAAAGTTAAACTCGAAATCTTCACCAAGTAACTTAAAATCATCAACAATTGACCATGAACAAGGGTTACATCCACATGGGAAAAGGATTCAATTCATCTTCCGTCAAAGCTTCTTTTAACCATCCCATGCTAACAGGAACATCATACAATCTTCCTGCCCCTAAACGCTTCCACATATGACGCATTCCGGGGACAATGACTTTAGCCACCCTTAAACCAATATCAGGACGAGTCTGATCTAATACTAACATTTCCATCCCCTTTGACTCAACAATTCGCTGACACAATTTAACATCCGCTAATAAGTCATCACTAGCTAATTGTAAATAATCATAACTTTTTTTGGGTATTATTTTACTATCGGGAACCAAATAAGATTGATTGCTTAACCTTGCCGTTTGCCACCATTTAACCGCCAAAGGATCAGCAGAAGGATTATAAATCGTTGTCCCATCTTCCTTAAAGGATAACACATTCGGTAAGATTTGATTAACCTCCGTTAACGCCCGACTAATGGCAATTTTCGGGTCAAAATGCGCCCCATACCCTAACAAAATGTCCTCCACTTCCCGCTCCTTTCTCGGACTAATAGCAGCAAAACAGGGAATATTCAAATCACTGGTAATATCTAACACCCATAGCTCCCGATTTAACCCCTCATAATATTGCTTTAATTGCTCAAAATATGGCTCATTAAAGCTCTCTAAATTAACGGAAGGTTTAACTAATTGATTATACCACCATAAAGCCACACAATCTCGTTCCACTAACTCCATAAATCCTTGTAAAATCGCTTCCTCTATCGTATTTCCTGCGGCGCAGCCATTAGAATCAGCCCAACAATCTAAGGGTTCAGATTGAGAATAACCATAATAACAATATCCCGTCGGTAAATACTTAAAATCTTGAGCAGTTAAAGACCATACAGGAGTCCAATCAATGATTCTAGTTTCATCAAAAGGTTCAGGGACTTTTTGAAACCATCCTTGATTATTCGCATTCCATTCTTCTCGATGTTGGTATTGTTTTTCACTAAAATTCATACATTTGTTAGGATGAATAGCTTTATCTTTTAACTCTTGATAACTCGCTTCTTCTTTGATTTCATTCCCTTGAAAAACTCCCGAATAGCGCTCAATAGCTTCACAAAATCCACTTGCTTTTGCTTGACTATCTGTACGGCCTTTTCCCGCACTTCTACCTCCAATATTTTGCCGTAAACTGTCTAAATCATCAAACAGGCCGCGAAAATGATGTTTAGCTACATAAGTATGAACTAAAGCATTCCCTTGTATCTTATTTAATTCTCGCACAATTCCCGTAATAGGACCGATATGATGTTGATAGGTTTTTAAGGTTTCTTCAGGAGAACAAAAACGATGTCCCCCATCACTGGTAAAAGCCTTTTTCCGATGTCCCAAAACCACGGGTAAAGGTGTTTTATTTAGAGAATATCCACAACTAGGACA
>NZ_JASJFE010000763.1:0-4534 GCF_030067735.1 Microcystis sp. M53598_WE2
CACGGTAAAAGAAAGGGGTCGTAAATAAATATACTTTTAGCTGGTGAGAAGAGAACGCCGAGAATACCAACGTAGGGAGGGTGTATGAAAGGATAATTAGGGGGCAATTCTGGCAACCCTGAAAAGATTGCTCCATTGCGTATTTGCTCAATGCTTAAGGATGCTGCCGTTGTCCAAAAATCCCCAAAGCGTAAGTAATTAAATAATCTACTGACAAAAAGGAAAGGAAATAAGCCGACGTTCCAGAGTATGGCTGTCTTAAAGATTTGATTCAGCTTGAAATTTTTATAAATTAGACAGCTAATTAGAAACCCAAAAACTGTGAGAGCATAAATGATAGTTGTCGAGCGAATTATAATAGCTGCTCCGATTGCCAATCCACTCAAAAAAACATAAGTTACTTTGTTAGTTTTAATATAAGCCAAAGCACAAGCATAACCTAAAATCACACAAAGTAGGACTGGATTATTTTGTTGAAAAGTTTGTGCATAGTGGAGAACGGTAGTACCTAGCAACCAAATCAAGCTAGCAGATGCCGCAATTTTCTCCTGAAAATCAAATAGTCTAAGTAACCAATAACAAGAGAGAACAACTAATACATTTAGAGGGATAACTACAAGAAAACTAACCGCAAATTCTCGTAATAAATAAGGCTTAATACTAGGAAAAACTTTAGAGAGTTGAGTGCCAATCCAATCTGCGGGCAACATTAATAAGGATTGTCCTATATCATAAGCTTCATATCGTTTTCCATCTACTCCTAAAACACCAACATGGTCTAATCGAGAGGAAGGACGATAATTTGGGGGTAAAGAAACTTCCTCAGTTCCTGTCCACAGGGCATGGGCCATTTTTAGCCTAACATCGGTATCTGGAGGTACGTTGGCAGGATTGATTATTGTTATCCAGAGTAGGGCAATAAGAGCTAATTTTGTGACTGTTTTCATGATCATCTATTCTTAGAAGCTGTTTGAAAAGTTATAGGGCGTTGCTGATTTTAAGTATCAATTGTCCTCTCGGCAATTTTTAAAACCTAGCACTAAGGTAACTTGTGGATAGGAGGCACAATTTAGTATTCATGTCTTGATTCAGCGATCCCGCTTTTTACTATCTTCTGATCTGCCGCTTCTAGGCTGGCAATTGCGGTTTCTGTCGTCAAAATGTCAGGAATATCAGTTAAACTGGCAGTTTGATCAACCGGTTCATTTCTAGCAAATAAATTGCTCATATCTTGAGAATAATTAGAAGTGATCGATAGTAAAGCTCCGGCAAAAATATAGATAGGTAAAGGTAAAATAAAACCCTTTGCCCACTGATAAAATTCCACCAACAAAAATAACAAAACACAGCCCACAACCCAAACTTTCATCGCACTTTTTTCCCCTATTTTTACGAGAAAAGGTGAGCAAAAAGCCCACCCTTTATTTAACTAATTCCAGTGAGAATTTATTCGATCACGGGAGCGATTAACTCACGTCTTTCACCGGAAATTACTTTCACCTTACCTTCCTCATCGATATCGACCATAGCCGTATCCCCATCAGAAACCCGTCCGGAGAGAATTTCCTCAGCCAGAACATCTTCCAACAGACGCATAATCGCACGACGTAAGGGACGAGCGCCGTAGGCCGGATTATAACCTTCCTCGATCAAGCGTTCTTTAAACTTATCGGTGACAGACAAAGTAATATTTTGTTCTGTCAGACGTTTAAACACATCCTTGAGCAGGATTTCGGCGATTTCCTTGACTTCTTCCTTATTGAGTTGACGGAAGACAATAATCTCATCGAGACGGTTGAGGAATTCCGGACGGAAATATTGTTTTAATTCCTCATTAACCAGCGATCGAATGCGATTATACTGGGCCTCGGCTTGATTATCGGCAAACTCGAAACCTAAACCACCGCCACCCTTCTCGATGACTTTAGAACCGATGTTCGAGGTCATGATCAACAGGGTATTTTTAAAGTCCACCGTGCGACCTTTGGCATCGGTCAAACGTCCATCTTCAAGGATTTGCAGAAGCATATTGAAGACATCGGGGTGAGCTTTTTCGATTTCGTCGAATAGCACCACCGTATAAGGACGACGACGCACCGCTTCCGTTAATTGTCCCCCTTCGTTGTAACCAACGTAACCCGGAGGCGAACCGATTAACTTAGAAACCGTGTGCCGTTCCATGTATTCCGACATATCGAGACGGATCATCGCATCTTCGGAACCAAAGAAATAAGCGGCCAGAGCTTTAGTTAACTCGGTTTTACCTACCCCCGTTGGACCGGAGAAGATAAAGGAAGCAATGGGACGGTTGGGATTTTTCAGACCGACGCGAGCGCGACGAATGGCGCGAGACACCGCTTTAACTGCGTCCTCTTGACCGATGAGACGCTGATGCAGGGTATCTTCCATGTGCAGCAGTTTCTCGGATTCGGTTTCGGTCAGTTTGTTGACGGGAACCCCAGTCCAAGAAGCGACGATGTGAGCGATTTCCTCGGCATCCACAAAGGGTTCATCGTTGCCATCTTCGCCTTTTTTGGTGGAAGCGAGATTCCGGATCTGGGTTTTGATTTCCATTTCCCGATCGCGCAATTCCCCGGCTTTCTCGAAGTCTTGACCGCGCACCGCATCATCTTTTTGTTTGAGAATTTGCCGCAGTTCTTTATCTAATTCCTTGGCTGCTGGGGGCAATTGGGAATTAATCAAGCGCACTCTCGAACCAGCTTCATCGATTAAATCGATCGCCTTGTCCGGTAAAAAGCGATCGCTAATGTAGCGATCGGACAATTTCGCCGCCGCTTCCAGGGCCTCATCTAAGATTTTTAGTTTGTGGTGCTGTTCGTAGCGTTCCCGGAGACCGTAGAGAATTTCGATCGTTTCTTCTACGGAGGGTTCACCGACCATAACCGGTTGAAAACGTCTTTCTAGAGCCGCATCCCGTTCGATATGTTTGCGGTACTCATCCAAGGTCGTCGCCCCGATACATTGTAGTTCTCCTCGGGCCAAAGCCGGTTTGAGAATATTGGCCGCATCGATCGCCCCTTCGGCTGCCCCGGCACCGATGAGAGTATGAACTTCATCGATAACAAGGACGACGTTACCCGCTTGGCGAATTTCGTCCATGATTTTTTTGAGGCGTTCCTCAAATTCGCCGCGATATTTGGTTCCCGCCACTAACAAGCCGATATCGAGGGTGACAACCCGTTTTTCTTCGAGAATGTCGGGAATATCCTTGTTAGCGATGCGTTGGGCTAATCCTTCTGCGATCGCTGTTTTACCTACCCCTGGTTCTCCGATTAGGACTGGGTTATTTTTGGTACGACGACCGAGAATTTGGATAACGCGCTCGATTTCCTTTTGCCGGCCGACCACGGGATCGAGTTTACCCTCGCTGGCCATTTGGGTGAGATTGGAACCGAATTCGTCAAGAGTGGGGGTTTTAGTGCGACCTTGGGAAGACGAACCGGCGGCCACTTCGGCGGTTTCCCCTAACATTCTGATCACCTGGGTGCGAACTTTCGAGAGATCCACGCCGAGATTTTCCAGAACCCTAGCGGCCACACCTTCCCCTTCGCGAATTAGTCCTAAAAGGAGGTGTTCTGTGCCAATATAGTTATGGCCCAGTTGACGGGCTTCTTCGAGGGAGAGTTCTAAAACTCGTTTGGCTCTGGGGGTGAAGGGAATTTCCACGGCTACGAATCCGGAACCGCGACCGATGATTTTCTCCACCTCCACGCGCGCATCTCTGAGATTGACACCCATGGACTTGAGGACTTTGGCGGCAACTCCCGTTCCCTCTCCAATTAGTCCTAGTAAAATCTGCTCTGTTCCCACGAAGTTATGGCCAAGGCGGCGGGCTTCTTCTTGGGCGAGCATGATTACTTTAATGGCTTTTTCCGTAAATCTTTCAAACATAGCCTATCCATCACCTACACAAGCGACCCTAGATATGCTGATTTTAGCACGGCTTTTTAGTTTAGCCCTCTTTCAGTGATCAGTTATTGGGGAGCGGCTATTAGTTATAGTGGTTGTAGCTCTGAAGATTTTTTCTGGGGTCAATCGGTCTCAGCTGACTTGCGGAGATGCCCGGAATCTCCCGGATTATGGTTTTAGCCCCCTGGAAACCTGCTGATAAGTTGTTCACCGTTGCATAATCCCCTAGGGTCGTGGTCATCCCCATCCCTCGATCGATAGTCAAGCGATCGCCCATTTTCAGACCAAAACTCGAAGTATAAGCAGATTAAATATTACTACCTATTGACAAATGAGTATATATGTTGTAAGACCGGGTGACATACAGAAAGTTGACCCCTATCGTTGCTCTGGACAGTGTTATGCAGAAAGTTTCTGTATAATATGTAGTTAGGCATACCTTCCTTTCACTTTCAATCTAGATATGAGATGTCAGATTTAACAAGCATTGAAAAGATTAAACTAGAGAAATTGCTCGAAATGGGCAGTGGTTATGTGCTTGATTTTTCAAACAGAACCTTCCAAAAATTCGTCTTAGAAAATTTAAATATCGATATATATGATG
>NZ_JASJFE010000761.1:0-2913 GCF_030067735.1 Microcystis sp. M53598_WE2
AAGTCATTCAGGAAGAATTAGAAGCCTTAAAAAAAATGGTCATTCATCATCAGACTCAAATTAAGGGTTTATGGAAAGATGTTGGGATCAGTGATGACGATTTAGAAGAGGCTAAAAAAGCAGTTTTTCGAGATTAGGTTACACTTCATTTTTATGATAAACGCTATAGTTATCATTAATGATCTTTTTAAGAGTTTAAATCCTTAAAGGGATTGATAACCTGTAAGCTATTATTGATAATTAAACCATCTTGCATATCTTCTGAGTAGAGAATAGTTGCATCGCCTAAAACTGCACTAGCAACAATCAGGCTATCCCAAAATGAAATTAAGTAGCGATCTCGTAATTTCACGGCATACTCAAGCGTTTCGAGGGAGACAGGTAAGATTTCACACCCTTGTGTCAATTCTTCAAGTAGATTTTGGATTTGTAAATTATTAAACCCTGCTTTGCGGATTAAATTTGAGCAAACCTCATTGACAACTTGTGTACTAATTATCAAGTTTTCTTGATTCGTAATATTTGTAGCTATTTGTTGCTTAGGGATGGCATTAGGATCGCTACAATTAACAATGAAGCGATACAGCCAAATATTAGAATCAATAAAGAAGGGTTGAGATTCACCAGCGTTCATTCGCTTCTTCTCTGGTAAGAGGATGGAAGTCTTCAATTTTAATCGGATTTGCTGTTAACTGGGCGATTATCCCCGTTTCTGACCATTTTTGGGGAGTAAGCTGGGAAATTGAATTCGATTCTATAGTCAGTTTAACGCACTGTCCTTCATTGAGTTGGAGATTACTAAGAGGACGTAAAACGCCATTTTCAAAGACGGCTTCACAGGTTTGTTGCGGCATAACTCAATCCTTAATTCTAAATTACTCTTATTTTAACCGATGAATCAACAACGCACCCAATCCCGTCTAAACTATGATTTTTTTGATTGTTTGATTGACTATTATTTTTTTCGGCTATCGTCCCTGTGATACAATTCTGATAATCTCCCCATTCAATCCCCTACCCCGACCAATGTTTAGGCCATGCTAGAATGGTGATAAAAGCATAGAATCCTATGTAGTTTAATTAGTTGAGAATGAATCAGAGAAAGTTATGTTCACAGATATCAATATTGGCACTTTCATAAAAAGCGATCCCAAAATTCATGGAGGTTGTCCTATTATCGCGGGAACTGCTGTTACTGTACGAAGAATAGTGATCTGGTATAAGTTAGGATATAGTCCTGAAGAAATTGCCGATGAAATCCCTCATCTTTCTTTGGCACAAGTTTATGCCGCTCTAACTTACTATCATACTAACAAAGAAACAATAGAAGCAGAAATTATAGCCGAAGCCGCCGAAGCAGATCGCCTTGAAGCATTACATTATTCTTCTTCTTATGAGTAGAATTAGCTTATATATGGATGAGGATTCTACAGCGTTCAAAATGATTTAGATAATCCGGCTTGTTTCAAAACTGCATTGGCAGTATGGCGTGATTTAATAGTATTATCAACTACAAATCTTCTTTCTGTCAGAGGACTATACCAAATTTCATGATCTCCTTTACCTTGACGTTCAAAATAACATCCAGCTGCTGAGAGCAGTTTTTTTAATGCAGGTGTTAAAGAAGTAGCCATCTAAACACCGCACTCAATTGATTCTTGACGATGACTAATTAGTTCAAAAGTTATCGGTGCTTGAGGTTCAAGAGTAATTAGATGATTGAGTTGTAATAATTCTGGAATCATCTGTCGTAATTTAGCTGTTAAAGCTTCGATGGTATCAGCTTCGGTGACTAATCCGGGAATATCTTCACTCTCTGCTACCCACACTTGCGCCTCTCGATCCCAAAATGCTTCTACTTGGTACGGTTTTTGATTCATAGTGATTTAGTTCAAGTGAGTAGAATTAGCTTATCTATCAATCAAGATTATACAGTGCGATCGCTTTTCTGACAATCTTACCACCAATCCCCAACTCTTGATGATTGCCGATGAATCGCTTATCACTGAATTAACCGCCACCATCCTCCACGCCATGAATGAACCCCAAAAACATCGACAATCTATTCGCTTAAAAGGCTATGATTATAGACTTAATGGAGCTTATTATTAACAATTTGTTCTTATCAGAAGCAGTATCTATTTGGTGAAATTGTTGAAGGAAATATAGAGCGAAATTTACTTGGTGATACTGTTGAAGCAGTATGGTATAGACTGCCTCTACATTTTAAGTTTATTGAACTAGATACTTTTATTGTCATGCCCAATCATATTCATGGAATTATAGTAATACAAAATTATGATCTGGAAAAGACCGAATACGATTCTCAATATACTCACGGTACAATGCCGGAATCTTTGGGGGCTATTGTGCAGAATTTCAAATCAATTTTTAGTCGTAAAATTAATCGTTTATGTGGCGATCACATGAAAGTTTGGCAGCGCAATTATTATGAACATATCATTCGCAATGAAGATTCTTATCAAAAAATCCGGCAATACATTCTTGATAATCCGCGAAATTGGGAACAAGACGAGAACAATCTGAATAAATTCAAACCAATGTAGGGGCAAATAACCTGTGGGGACAAATAACCTGCGGGGACGAATAACCTGTAGGGGCGAAGCATTCGGGCAATAACATATCGCTGAAACCATAAATTTCTTATCCGAATGCTTCGCCCCTACCCCGGGCAATAAACTAATAACCTTCGCCTATTATCCCTGTGATACAATTATGATAATCTCCTCATTAAATCCCTGTACGGGCGAAGCATTCGTGCATAATCTATCACTAACCTTAGCCTATCATCCCTGTGATACAATTCTGATAATCTCCCCATTAAATCCCTGTACGGGCGAAGCATTCGGGCAATAACATATCGCTGAAACCATAAATTTCTTATCCGAATGC
>NZ_JASJFE010001070.1:0-1244 GCF_030067735.1 Microcystis sp. M53598_WE2
GCTTCGATCTCTCCTTAATACTAGGGTTGATTCATAGTAGGGTTGATTCATAGTAGGGTTGATTCATGAATCAACCCTACCTTGATAAGGGGGGTGTCTGACAACTTTTAACACCTACCTACTTACTAGCGATAATGGATAGCTAACCAAATACAAGGGGGATTATTGCTAGTAAATTCGACGCGATGTTTTTGGTGAGGAGGAATCAGCAGATAATCCCCTGCTTGCAGATTAACTTGGCTGCCATCCTCATAACTAATCTCAGCGAATCCCTGTAATAAAATCACCCATTCAAACTCAGATTGATCGTACCATTGACCCCGGGGAGTGGTTTGACCGGTGGAAATAATTCTTTCCAGACGAATAGCCTGACTTTGGGCCAAAATTTCCAGAATTTCTCGGTCAGGAATTAGTTCAGGTAAATCAAAAATTGAAGCTGCTATCATTAGTTATGATCCCTTTCTGGATGAAAATCTTTAATCACCGTCGGTATTGCTGTTAAAATTTTCTCAACGATATCAGTAGGTGTATCTAGGTCAGAAACAACAATCCGAAGATCTGCTTCTGCATAAAGTCCTCGTCTTTGTTCTAATAATAATTCCAGTTTACTTTCTAAATCAGTGGACTGAAGCAAGGGACGAGAGGTATCTTTTTTTAAACGTTTAACCAAGATTTCTAGGGGAACATCTAACCAAATCATTAAACCGTGACGAAGATAACTCCAATTCATCGGTTTTAAAACCATCCCTCCCCCGGTGGCAATCACAGTTTTAGTCAGAGAGGATAATTCGGCTAAAACTTGGGTTTCTAACTCCCGAAAAGTCGCTTCTCCCTCGTCGGCAAAAATTTCCCTGATTTTCTTTCCCGCGACCCTTTCTATTAATATATCTGTATCAAAAAAACGATATTGTAACCGTCGGGAAAGCAACTCTCCCAGGGTGGATTTGCCAGATCCCATCATTCCTAGCAAAAAAACACTTAATCCCCGTAAGGAGTTAAAATCCGTTGAATTGTCCATAGTTAAAATTTAGCTGAATGTAGTCCTCGCTACTAAGGGACGATGTTTTGATAAGCATTTGGGATTGACACTCCCATCGCTAAAAGCGAGGGATTCTTGGTTCACTGACTCAAGTTGTCTTAGCAGGTATTTCTACCAACCAAAATAGAGCTTAAATCTCCCCAAGCGTTTAGGTCTAACGACCAGCTTCCGATATGCCCTATCGTAGCTTTTTTGAGTATATTTA
>NZ_JASJFE010000498.1:0-1120 GCF_030067735.1 Microcystis sp. M53598_WE2
TTATATTTAATTCCACCCACCCACTTAGTTTAAAAACGACAAAAATAAATATTAAGTTGCATAAAATCTCTAAATAAACCATTTAATTGATTATTATTCATTCTTAATTCTCCTGATTACTGACTACTGGCTACTGACTCCTAACCAACCACAAAATTTTTGATTTTTACAAGAGTTCTTATGACTTTGAGACTGAAACAAATTCGCTTAACTAATTGGAAATGTTACCCTAGTCAAAATATTACTTTTAACCTGCATCCCGACAGAAAAATTCAGATTATCTTCGGTAATAATGGCCACGGTAAAACTTCTCTGATGACAGGGATTTTATGGTGTCTCTATGGGGGAGATATTGTATCTAAAGAGACTCTGAAAACCTATTTTTATCGAGGTAAGGATGATTCTTCATCAGTAAGAGAAATGCGGGTAGAATTAAATTTTACTAGAAACGAGAAAAATTACTTTATCAGTCGCACAGCGAAATTAAAAGATAATGGTAGCACTTTTTATCCCAGCGCAGAGGAAGCATTATTTTATGAAGATGGAACCATGAGAAGTAACTCTAGGGAATATATCGAAGCATTGCTTCCTAAATCTATTCGAGATTTTTTCTGTTTTGATGGCTTAAAAATTGAACAATATACCCAGATAACCCAAACTAAAGAAGCAAAAGAAGCAATTGAAAAAGTTTTGGGTATCCCGGAATTAAGAAATCTGCGCGATGATACAGAAAAAGCCTTACAAGAATTAGAAAACCGTTTCAATAAAGCAGAGGGAACCAGTCAAACTTTTAAAGATAAGCTGCAACAATTGCGAGAATTAGAAGAAGAAATTGATCTGCAACAAGGTCAGCGTAAAAATGCTAAAGATGAGGAAAAAAATGCTATAATTATTCATCAAGATGCTCAAGAAAAAGCCGCTCATATTGAAAGTTTACGAGAAAAATTAGAGGAAATTCATAACTTAGAGAAAAAGCGTATCGGTTTACAAACTCAGTTAGATAACCTGCAAAAGTCTATCGATTCTTGGTTAAAAAAAGCTTCGATACCTTTGCTGATTAACTTTGTACAGGAAATGGCCGATGATTTGCAAGTTACTAGCTTAAAAAGCACTTATAAAA
>NZ_JASJFE010000243.1:0-5290 GCF_030067735.1 Microcystis sp. M53598_WE2
CTCCTTACTTAATACCGCATAATTGATTATTATTCATTCTTAATTCTCCTGACGACCGACTCCTAACCCTAACAACAATTTTTGATTTTTACCAGAGGTCTTATGATTCCCTCAAGCGAGCGCTACTGGCTCAAAAATGCTCATATTCCCGTTTCCCTGCTAGAAAATGAGAGTTTCTCTCCCCAAACCTCCGAGGGATTAACCTTAGTTAATCTGGAAATTAATGACGGTAACATTAATCGCATCACCTCAACCATCCCCCCCGAAGATAATATTCCCGTTATCGACCTCAAAAAAAAGATTATTTTTCCTTGCTTTGTCGATATGCACACCCATCTCGATAAAGGTCATAGTTGGCAGCGTTGTCCTAACCATGATGGCACTTTTGACAGTGCCTTAAAAATGGCCCTAGAGGATTCCCGACGGGAGTGGCGCTTAGAGGATGTGTATCGTCGCATGGAATTCGGCGTTAAATGCAGTTATGCCCACGGAACCGCCGCTATTCGCACCCATATCGACTCTTTTGGTCAACAGGCACAGATTAGCTTAACTGCTTTGGCAGAATTGCAACGACAATGGGCCGGTAAAATCACCCTGCAAGCGGTTTCTCTAGTTTCCCTTGACTACTATCAAACCTCCGAGGGAGCGGCCTTAGCCGATAAAATTGCCGAATTTGGGGGTATATTGGGGGGAGTAGCCTACACAAATGCCGATTTACAGGCACAAATTGATATTACCTTCAAATTAGCCCAAGAAAGGGGTTTAAATCTCGATTTTCATCTGGATGAAAACGGCGATTCCGATTCTACCTGTTTAGCAGCGATCGCGCGTACTGCTATCAAAGAGCAATTTTCTGGACAAATCATCTGTGGTCACTGTTGCAGTTTAGCGGTACAATCCCCTGAAATAATCCAAGAAACCCTAAATTTAGTCAAAAATGCGGGCATTGCTATCGTTAGCTTGCCGATGTGCAATCTCTACCTACAGGATCGTCAAGAGGAAAAAACCCCCTTTTGGCGCGGGACAACTAAGGTAAAAGAGATGAAAAAAGCGGGAATTCCAGTTGCTTTTGCCAGTGATAACTGTCGCGATCCCTTTTATGGTTTTGGGGATCACGATGGTTTAGAAGTCTTTACCCAAGCGGTGCGGATTGCCCATCTCGACACACCCTACGCTGACTGGGTAAATAGTGTCACCCTCACCCCGGCAAATCTGCTCGGATTGCCCCATTTAGGGCGCATTAAGACGGGTCTAGAGGCAAATTTGTTAATTTTCAAGGCTCGCTACTTTAGCGAGCTATTATCGCGACCACAGTGGGATCGCCTCGTGATTCGGCGCGGGTTGAGCATCGATACTACTCTCCCCGATTACCAAGAGTTAGATGATTTAGTTCTAGGAATTGAGCAAATCCTGTAAGGGTTTGACAAAAACCACCGATTCTAGGTTGATAGCACCGTAAATATGGGGAAAGGTCTCTTTTTCTAGATGAACGTAGGTTGGGTTGAAGCATGAAACCCAACGCCCGCTCATGTTACGCTACCGCTAACCCATCCTACAAATAATTGTGCATCCCTACTTAGGAATTGAGCAACTCCTCTAGGGGTTTGACAAAAACTACCGATTCTAGGTTGATAGCACCGTAAATATGGGGAAAGGTCTCTTTTTCTAGCTCTAGAGTTGCATTTTCTGGGTTAGGATGCTGGGGCTGCTCCCATTTCACCGGGGACTGCAATTGTTCAGGAGAAATGGCTAAAACCAGCAAGTCTGGCTGATTTTGATAAAAAGCGTCCACAACTTTCGGAATTTGTTCTAAGGTAGAGCAATGGATAAATCCCTCATTTTTTAGGGAATACGCCCGATATTCCCCCATTTCACGAGCTATTTGCCAACCTCTTTCTGTAGTGATGTGATAGATCATCGGTTCGCCTCCTACTGTCACTTTATCCCTAATTTTAGGATATAGCCTGAAGCTGTCAGCGGCCCTCAATTCTCTTAAACTAGGGGTCAGGGAATAAAGACAAGAAATTTGTCCGACCAATTACCAGAAAAAAATTGCCGATAATGGCCTCAAAATCTCTTGATAGTCTCCTTTTACCTGATATTAACCATTTCCCTTTAAAATGAGCTTACCGAGGCAATAACTGCAAAAATCTATGCTAGACAAAATATTTACTCCCAATCCCTACGCTGAAAAACCCGCTCCTCTGCGTCCTCGCAAGGGGGTAATTATCGGTGTTGGTCAGGTGGGGATGGCCTGCGCTTACTCGATGTTAATTCAAGACTGTTTTGATGAATTAATTCTGCAAGATATCGCCACGGATAAAGTCGAAGGGGAAGTGATGGATTTAAGGCACGGAATGCCTTTTATTGAACCCACAGACTTGAAAATGGGAACCGTGGCCGATGTGGGACAAAATGCCGATGTGGTGATTATTACTGCCGGGGCTGCCCAAAAAGAGGGAGAAACCAGATTACATCTCCTTGAGCGAAATGTGGCGATTTTTCGCCGTATTCTGGAGGATGTGGCTGTTTACTGCCCCAGTGCTTTGATTTTGGTGGTGAGTAATCCCGTCGATATCATGACCTATGTTACCCTTAAAATCACCCATTTTCCGCCTTCTAGGGTGATTGGTTCGGGTACGGTGCTAGATTCTGCCCGTTTACGCTCTCTTTTATCCACCCAACTCCATGTAGATGCGCGTAACGTCCACGCTTATATTATCGGTGAACACGGGGATAGTGAGCTTGCTGTCTGGAGTTCGGCTAATATCGGAGGAGCAAGGTTACTCGAAGGAGATTGGCAGGATTTAAGCGCGGCCGACCAAGAAAGCTTAACAGAAATTTTTCTTCAGGTTAAAAACGCCGCCTATGAAATTATCAAACGCAAGGGTTATACTAGCTATGCGATCGGTTTAGCTACCACAGATATCGTTAAAGCGATTTTACGTTCCCAAGAAAGAATTCTGACTATTAGCACTCTCCTCGATGGTCAATACGGTCTCAAAGATGTGTGTTTAAGTATTCCCTCGGTGGTTAACGAGAAAGGAGTGATTAAAACCCTGAATCTTGCTCTCAGTCCCAGAGAAACGGAACAGTTACATAATTCGGCCAAAATTATGCGCGATTTAATCGATCAACTCAAAATTTAACTTAGGGTTGGCTGAATAAATCTAAAAACCTTGTTGGCTAAGATTTTTAGATTTTTTTGCCCTCAAAAAGTGCCAGACATAAGAGCGATCAAGGGGAAATTTTAGGCACTTTTTCCCCGAAAATTAGGTAATTGTGGGGTGGACTGAAGCAATTAGTGCTAGACTTCCCGAAAAGTCTATTTTATTGCAGCTTGTTGTTAGGAATCTACTTAAAAGAGTTTGTTTAATCTGGCTAATACGCTTTTAGTTATGATACGCGGAAAAGTTCCGGCGATGGTTCTAAAATGGTGTGATATGCTGAAAGTTTCCAATTATCTTTACTCTCAGCAGTGTTATTCGGAAAGTTTCTGTATAATCAATGGTTATGCAGCTCCTCCGTTGATGGAGTTGATGCTTGAGAACTTTTAGTTCGTCATCTAAGTTGATGGGTGTCACCTCTTGTTTGAATGCGAACCAGTAAGGAGTGAAATTAAGATCCATGGACTCTATTAAAGCCAACATGAAGAAGCAAAAGGGGGATGATCTAGAACGTGCAGTAAAACGTATAGAAGAAGCAATTCTCAAATATTCTTCAACACTAGACCCAGATAAGTTCGTTGTAGAAAACAAAAAAATTGTAATTGCTGAAGGTGTTCTGCATGAGATCGATCTATATGTTGAAGTTTCAGTAGCTCAAGGCTATAAAAGTAAATTCATCTTTGAGTGCAAGAATTGGAAGCAGAATGTAGGAAAAAATGATATCATCATTTTTTCAGAAAAGATTCAAGCAACATCCTCGCAGAAAGGCTTCTTCGTCGCCAGAGGATTTAGCAAGGGTGCTACTGCTCAAGCTGCAAAGGATGAACGCATCGAGTTACTTCTGGCATCAGACTTTCCTCTCGATTATCCACGAATGCTAGTCACAGGTAGAAGTGGGTTTAATGGAGACATAAAATTGACAAAACGTTCCGCTATTGGCAAGATAGACCCCTCTTTTATGACAATTGACATATCAACAGCAAAAGCTATCTTCAATGGAAATGAGATAGATCTGTACGAATTTTTAGGTGAAGAGTCAAACCAAGGCTTTGATGAGGCATTGAAGCAAATTGATACCACGAAGCTAGATCCAGGAGCATACCCAATACAATTTCAGATAACGATGGTACTTCCCGAAAACCAGTTGCTCGTGAACGGTGATGATATTGCCAAAATTCATTTAGATGTTTCGGTTGAATTACTAATACATAAGCCACGAGTTATTCACCACTTTGCCATAGAAGGTCGTGGCAAATATATAGAGTTAGAGCCTTATGACTATGGCACAGGACATGGAGCATTAATAATTGAACTTGCTGCACCATTGGAAAATGATGTTACTCTTGAAAGAAACTGACTGCTGCATAACAATCCGCTTGCACACCGACCGTATCAAGTTAGTTGGTTGAGTGCGATGCCGAAGGCACTGCGTAGCAGCACGCCGCTCTGGTAGTTAATGAAATGTAACGCACCTCTTTTTTCTCTAGCCGTAGTACCATGCTCATTCATTGAAGCAAGTGATTGTAAGCTAACGGGGTTTTTTGATTTTTGAAAAGGCGATCGTTAGTTACCGTCCTGACTTAAAAAATAGCCAACTGCACGCTGAAGCTGTTCCATCCCTTGTTGCAGTTGGTCAATACGAGCCTTAGATTCCTCCATTTGTTGAGCAGTAGCTTCCACAAACCGATCAATACGCCGATTCGTTGCCTCACTGATTGCTGCTAATCTGTCAATATTGCTTTCTATTCGCTCTATTCGCTGCTGACTTGCCTCTAGACTGGCTTCAATACGGTCTAACCGAGAACTTTGCCACCACATTTAGTTAACACCTTGAAAATAAGCGATTATTGTCCTCAGTTTAGCAAATCTTTAGACAAATTAATCTCTTTTCATAGGGCGATCGCTTGAGGTGAAACTGCGATCGCTGGTTGCTTAGTTAATGAAATCTAACACACCTCTTTTTTCTCTAGTCAAACTATTTTTGACTAATCTCGAATGCTAAATCGTATCTGTAAAAACAGACATCAAAGGCAAGAAAGAAGTTCATCTGTCCTAGTATTAGCGGCGCATATTTATCTTGTGTCCAAGCAAAGGCTAAATCTACGGTGGGGAATTGCTCAACA
>NZ_JASJFE010000406.1:0-3821 GCF_030067735.1 Microcystis sp. M53598_WE2
CATAAATGCAAGCTATCAAGTCGGGTTTTGAATGGTTGTCATCCGTTATGATAATTGTACCAGAAGGCAATTGATAGCCTGTTAAATTCCCTTGTTTCCACCACCTCCAAGCCGTTCGATAACTTATTCCTGTTTTTTTTGCCTAGTCTGATAGTTTCCTGTCCACATATTGCCATGCTTGACTATATCTGATTATATTTCTCTTGAAACTTTAAAATACCCTCCGCTCAAAGACAGGGACAACCTTTGATCCTAGCCCATCGATAGAAAAACTACTATTAGGGCCACTGGTAGCAACAAGGTGAACGGTGACAGAACTTAACGGCCTATGATTAAAGAAACGAGGAATCAGAACCCTAAATAAATCCTCGCTCCGCCATTGCCTTGATTCTCCCTGATAATTATGGGACTTTTTGCCCGTCACCAAAACCTCCGTCAGTGGTTTAAATCCCAACACTTCGGACGTAGCGCAACCGATAGTCGCTATGCTTTACTGGTAGCCTGTTTAATCGGAATTCTCTCCGCCCTTGCCGCTATTATCCTGAAATTGGGTATCGGTTGGTTAGGTGGTTGGCGGGTGCATCTAGTAGCCAATTCCTCTCCTTTCCTAGTTTTGCCCCTCGGCGGTTTTCTGCTCGGTTACAGTGCCGGTTGGATTGTCGAACACTTCTCCCCCGCGGCCGCCGGGGGTGGTATTCCCCAAGTAAAAGCGGCCTTAGCTAAATATCCTTTGCCCCTGTCTTGGCGGGTCGCCCTAGTAAAAATGATCGGGGCGATCCTGATCCTTGGCGGTGGTTTAACCCTTGGTCGTCGGGCCCCCACGGTACACATCGGGGCGGCCCTAGCGGCTCAATTAAGCGTCTGGCTGCCCACCAGTCCCGATCACCGTCGTCAGATGATCGCAGCCGGGGCAGCCGCGGGGTTAGCGGCCGGTTTTACTACTCCCATCGCTGGGGTCCTCTTTGTGATCGAGGAATTAATGCGCGATGTCTCCAGTATGACCCTAGAAACGGCGATTGTGGCTTCCTTTACTGGGGCCGTGGTTTCGATGATGCTGCAGAATACCCCCTCAATGATCACTGAATATGCCAATATTAGCTTCTCTGCCCAAGAAATACCCATTTATTGCCTTTTGGGGGTTTTAGCGGGCTTATTGGGGGCTTTATTCAATCAAGGCATCCTTTTTTGTAGCCAGCTGCAGCGGCGTTGGCGGTTATCTCTGGCTTGGCGTATCGGTCTGGTCAGCTGGTTATCGGGAACGGTAGTGGCCTTTTTACCCGACTTTTTTCGAGATAATACGGGTTTACGGGAATTTTTGCTGGCAGGGGAATTAAGTTGGCAGAATACCGCCCTCGCTTTTGTGGTCTATTTTTTCCTGACGATGATCTCCTATAGTTCCGGCGCACCGGGAGGACTGCTCGCCCCCGCTTTGGTGTTGGGATCCTGTTTGGGGTTTCTGGTGGGGGGAATCGAGACGAAAATGATGGGTTTCGGCAGCGAACCTAGTTATACTTTAGCCGGTATGGGGGCTTTTTTTACGGGAGTAGTCAGGGTTCCGGTAACGGCGATCGTGATTGTCTTTGAACTGCATCGCAATTTTAATGTTGTGTTGCCCCTGATGTTGACCTGTGCCGTTTCTTATATCACTGCCGAAAGCATTCACCCCGGTTCCCTCTATCAGCATTTACTTTCCGCTAGTGGTATTATTCTCAACGAAGAAACCCCTTCTAATGATGTGTTGGCCCATCTGTCGGCTATGGATGTGATGCAATCGCAGGTGGAAATTCTGCCGGCGGATTTACCCCTGGGGGAAGTGGTGAAAATTATGTCCCGTTCCCATCATCGCGGTTTTCCCGTGGTGGAACAGGGGCGACTATTGGGGATTTTTACCCAAAGTGATCTGGATAAATGGCGCTCAAAAAACAGTCAAACAGTCCTACGGGAGATCATGACTCCCAATCCGATTACTGTGGCCCCCCAGGCAGCTTTAACCGATGTTTTATTTCTCTTAAATCGCTATCAGCTTTCCCGTTTACCCGTTACCGATGGTCAAAAACTGGTGGGGATCATTACCCGCACCGATATTATCCGGGTGGAAGCCGATCAATTGGGGGGAGTTTGTCAACTGCCCCAACCCAGTACCCCTTCCTATGTGGTTTATCAAACTCGTTCCCCAGCTGTGGGAATAGGCCGGATTTTATTACCTATTGCCAATCCTGACACCGCTACTGCTTTGTTTAAAATTGCTGCTGCGATCGCCGGTGAACGCAATTATGAGATAGATTGTCTCTATGTGATTACTGTGCCTCGTCTTAGTTCTCCGGCGGAAGTAAAGGTAGATACACGGGAAGGACGCAAATTACTTCATCGTCTGGAAAGATTAGCCCGACAGCAGCATATCTCTGTTCATACACAAATTTCTGTGGCTCAGGATATCGCCGACGGGATTTTAGCCACGATTCGCGAACGACACAGCAATTTATTAATTATGGGTTGGACGGGGGAAAAATCCACTACTGGGGCGATTTTCGGGTTTTCAGTCGATACTTTGATCGCTGAGGCTCCCTGTGAAACCATCTTGGTAAAATTGGGGACAAAGGATTGTTTTCCCAACGATCTTAATCGGGAAAGGATTTGGCTGATTCCCACTGCCGGAGGTCCCAATGCTCAACGAGCTTTAGCATTATTGCCTAGTTTGCTGTCTTTGTCCGAGTCTTCGGATCATCCCAAACTTTGGTTATGTAAAATTTATTCTCCGACGGAGTTACTGCCAGATCTGTCCACTTTGGAAGTTTTACAAGCATCTTTACAAAAAGCGATCGCACAGCCAGTCGTGCCTTTACCGATTCGTTCGGCCTCTCCGGCCGAGGCGGTAATTAATCTGGTAGAATCGGAAGATTGTTCCTTGGTGCTTTTGGGTGCATCTAGAGAGAGTCTGCTCAATCAGTTATTAAATGGCAATATCCCCTCGACGATTGCCCGTGCCGTTAATTGCACTGTGATTCTCGTGCGAGGGGAATTATCAGATTAGTTTATTAGCTAGGCGGAAGCTAAACTTAAACCGAAGGGTACGGTATTGTCAATTTTCGCCCCTTGACTTTCCTCTAGGGAATGGGGGTAGAATATTTCCCCCTCTAGTTGACCATCGGAGTCATCGTCATCCCCATCGCTGATATAAAGGCGTTCACAGGGGATGTTATCGGAAAGGATGGCACTGGCCATCATCCCCGTATGAATCTCTAAGAAAGCATCCGCTAGGGTCTCAAATACTAAACGCTGCCCGGGGAAAACCACCCTTTCAAAATACCAGTTAGCAATATTGGTGATGCGAACAATTTGAATATGACTGGTCGCATTGACATAGCAACAAAGAATACTATTTTTCTTGCCGTTGGGGAGGGGATCGAGAATCTGTGCCATAGCAATTGGGGTGATCTTAAAGTGGGTTTGTCATCGCTCCTTCACCCTAACATCCTTTGATCCCCGATAGTTGTAAAGATGATTACATTACTCTGATAAAAATCTACTGATCGCTTTTTCTGGTGATAGAAGGCGGTTTTTATTAAAAAATCATTAAATTTAACTAATGCCTAGTTTTGGCTATTTGTCAAGGGGGGAACTACGTTTTTTTGCTGTTTTTCTTGATTTTTTGCCCAGCTATTTAGGGTCTGCTGAATAAATCTAAAAACCTTGTTGGGTAAGACTTTTAGACTTTTTGGTTTCCAAAAAGTGCCAGATCCCGGAGTGATCGGGTGGAAAATTCCTGGACTTTTTCCCTGAAAATTAGGTAATTGACCCCCTCAAAATCGCTAAAACCCTAC
>NZ_JASJFE010000307.1:0-2103 GCF_030067735.1 Microcystis sp. M53598_WE2
ACACCAAAATCTTAACTCCTGACTCCTGACTCCTCAAAACCTAAGACTCTGTACCTCACAACTATGGGAATTGCTATATATGTTAAAAATGATGCTTTTAGCCCGAAAAAAAGGTTCTTCGGTTTGTGTTATGTGATGGACGGGGGTTATAAGGGATGAAACCCTTATAGAGAAAGACATGGCTGCGATTTTTGCCAATTGTTTTCGATCTAGAACGAGCTAATCAATTAAGTCTCTTGCCAGATAAGGATTTAGTCGATTTATGCCCCCTGCTCGAACCAGACCAAGTAACGAAGAACCAAAACTCTCTCCACCAGACTCACTATAATTAACACAGTAGCCTAGCTATGTCGGCAGAATCTAGACATCGGAGCTTACTTGCCAATCGATACCAACTGGTCGAGTTGATCGGTAGCGGCGCCATGGGACAAGTATATCGAGCAGAAGATAAACTATTAGGTGGCGTAACCGTCGCCGTGAAATTCCTCTCGCAAACTCTCCTCAACAAAAGAATGCGTGAGCGCTTCGAGCGAGAGGCGACTATTTCGGCACTTTTAGGCGAAAAAAGTATTCATATTGTTAAAGTTCGTGATTATGGTGTAGATGACAAGGAAGTCCCCTTCTACGTCATGGAATTTTTGCAGGGGGAGAGCATGAGTGAAATCATCAAACATCAGCCGCTGCCCCTCCCGCGCTTTCTCAATCTCACCCGTCAGATTTGTTTCGGCCTGGAATGCGCCCATAAGGGTATTATCTTCCAAGGGGAGATGTGTCCGATTATTCACCGGGACATCAAACCAAGCAATATTATGGTGATTCAGGACTCAGGATTAGGGGAATTGGTGAAAATTCTCGATTTTGGCATCGCTAAACTCATCCAATCGGGAGAATCCCAAACCCAATCTTTTATGGGAACCTTAGCCTATTGTTCCCCAGAACAGATGGAAGGTAAAGAACTCGATCATCGTTCCGATATCTACAGTTTTGGGATTATGATGTACGAGATGCTCACGGGAGAAACGCCCGTTTTTCCCAATAATCCCTCCTTTGGCAGTTGGTATGAGGTTCACCACTACGCCGAACCCCGTTCCTTTAATTCTAGCTTGCAATTACCGCCAGAATTAGAACAGTTAATCCTGCGCTGCTTGGCCAAAGCACCCAGCGATCGCCCTTCAAGTGTTACAGATATACTACAACGTCTCGAACGACTTGAACCCCTAGTCAAAAATGAAATAGTCAAAAAAACCGACGATTACACCAGCAAAATCAAAACCCTTGATGATTTAAATCAAACCATTGTTTCTGCTGCTAATGCGAGGGATATCTGTCTCAAGTCCAGTTGGCCCGAGGATAAACCGCGCCAAAAAATTGTCTTCTCACGCTGTCTCCGGGCTGCTGACGGCGTTTTTGCCAGTTTATGGGTAATGTTGGCTCGAGAGGATATCGCCGTCCGGGTTGCTAGTGTCCGTTATAATCAATTCCTCTTTTTACCCGCACCCCACCCGATGATTCTCTGGATTACTGTCCTCTATCATCGTCAATGGGGACCCCGCTGGTTGCCCTGTTATTTGGACTTAAAAACCCCCCAAGGTCAAAAAATGACCAAAACCCTCGCCGAAACCGGTCAATACTGGATTTTATTTTTCCCCCTCGAAGGCGGCCCTATCTGTGAAAATGTGATCACCGCTAATATTCCCGCCAATCAATGCCAAATTTTGCAGCAATGGGTGACAGATAGTCAATCGGGCCAGGGTGGCAACCCGCAAATTAGCAAGCGGATGTTAAAACAGAAACTCGAGCAACTTAAACCCCAGATTCTGGCCAAATTAGCGTCAGAACTGGCCGGGCAGCCCTAAAAAATCAGGGGGGTATTAACTAACCCCTTTTTTATTGAACAAGGTGGAGGCAATGTTTGTAATAAACCTTTGACATCCTCACCGCCGTAAACGGACGGTGATTCCCAAACCTCACGATTTAGGTTTCTGCTTCTTTCCCTTGCGGGGTTCCGCACGTGGCTTAAGCGATGTGCTCGGTTCTGGTCTTCTGGTCGCTCTACAGACTGACACCGCAAGTCCTGCGGCCAAAATATTTGTACTGGCGTTA
>NZ_JASJFE010000184.1:0-5660 GCF_030067735.1 Microcystis sp. M53598_WE2
GATCCCCCCGCCTATCGGCACCCCCCTTATCAAGGGGGGCAGGGGGGATCGAACCTCAAACCCATTTTTAATTTAATTATAACCAGCTACTTAACACCAGCAAGAAATATTAACCAATCCTCTAGATATAGACAAACAGAATACTATCTAAATTGAGCGAGCCAGTAATGCTATGATCAAAAAATAATTATCTTGAGATGGTAATTTGTGTGATGTTACCTTTTTTACTACCCATTGCCCAAACTCCTCCTATTGTAGAAATAATTCGACCGGTGCAGGTGCGTCCTTTACCGAATCAACTAGATCAAGTTCCCGTTTTTAATAGCAATAGTCCCGAATTATTGCTAGGAGAAGGGATTTTGCTTTCGACTTTTCCCCCCCAAGAGAAAAGTTTTCCCTCGGCCCATTTAAATTATGCTTTTCAGGGACGCTTTGATATTTTTGCCCACCATGTAGCGAGGGGGAGTTTTCCCGATAATTTACGCAGCCTTTATCTGGGTATATTACTCCACAATCCCAGTCCTAATCCCGTGACCGTTAAAATTCTGCAAGGGGCCAGTTATTTGAGTCAACCGGATGCAGCTTTTATCGATTTACCCGCACAAGTGGAAAATAATCAGGGGACAGTTTTTGCAGGTCCAGGAAGTCGGGTAATGGGGGATATTTTAATGGGGCAGCGTCAGGATATTTTTCCCGATAGGATTATTATTCCGGCGGGGGAGAGTTTTATGGTCTTAAATGCGGCGATTCCTGTGCGCGATTTGACTCCCCCTTTAAACGGTAGGTCCACTTATCTCCGTCTGGAAAGTGACGGTCTTCTCTACGCTGCTAGTTTAGCTCTTTATGCACCCCTAGATGAAAATGGACAGGAAAGACCACCAAATCTTACAGAGTGGCAAAATTTGCTAGAAAAAGGCGATTTATCGACTCCGCGGGATCGAGCGCCCACTCCTCCCCATAGTCAAGGACAGATAATTTATGGACGGGTAGCGGGGGTGTCCCAAGGTTCAGCTTGGCCAGCCCGATTGGTCGATCGAGCTTCTTTATGGTTAAATATTCCTGATTCTGGTCAATCTATAGCCTATGGGATTAGCACCCTACCCGGGGGCAAACTGGGAACGGAACAAAATCAAAGTGCTAGTATGTTAGTTCGCTATCCCGATACGGCCTATCAAGCTCATGGTAATTACGGTGTGGAATATAGGTTAAGTTTACCTCTATTTAATCGAAGTAATGAGGCAAAAACGGTGACTATTGCGCTAGAAACACCGATTAAAGAGGATATTATTGGGCAGGGTTTGCGTTTTCTCGATCCGGCTGCCCCACAAGTGTTTTTTCGGGGAACAGTAGCCGTCAATTATAGCGATGACCAGGGACAGGCACAAAGCAGATTTTTCCATCTCGTCCAAAGACGCGGACAAGAGGGGCAATCTTTAGTGAGTCTGACTATTCCTCCGGGGGATTGGCGTGTAGTACAGGTAAATTTTTTATATCCACCAGATGCGACCCCTCCACAGGTTTTAACGATTAAGACCGAGTAGAACAAATTTAAAATTGTCCGTTAACGATCGCAATATTCCATTGACCGTCTTGGTTGGTTTCAAAGGCAATTTGGCGACCATCACCGCTAATGGTGGGATTGCGGACGCTTCCCCGCAGGTTAGCGGTTAATAGGGTTGCACGGGACTGGGAACGATCATAAACCATGACATCACTCTTGCCGCGTTCGCTGGAGATATAAGCAATTAAACGACCGTCAGCATTCAGAGATGGCTGATCTTGGCTAGAATCGCCACGATTTAGGTTAGGGAGATTAACTAAGCGCTTTTCTTGCAGATCGAATAAATATATACTACGACGACCGGAGCGATCGGAAGCGAAGGCTAAATAGCGACCATCAGCACTATAACTGGGAAATTGATCGGGAGCAAAACTATTTAAACCACCGACGGGAACTTGAGGAGTGATCAAAAGAGGGGAATTACAGCCACTTATCCCCGATAACAGCCCAAAAGAGGCCAAAAATCGCCCCAGCCAGATAAAAAAAGTTTTTTCTTTCATCTTGACTTTTGACCCCAAATGTGCTAGTAACTTTCTTCCTTGCCGACGGTTTTGAGTGTAAGTAGTTGATTGCCTTGACTGAGACTATCGGCGATCGCTTCTCGAATCGGCAGGTCAATAGTGGTTTCAGCGAGGATTTCTTGGGCTTTTTGCCGCAAATCTGCCCCAGTATCGGCATCTACTTGGTCTAGATCGAGTAATTCCTGCGATAGCTGTTCGATCGAATTCGGGTTAGTCATAGCTCAGGCTCCCAACAAGCTTAATTACAATCCCATTGTAAAGAGGGTCTGGTCCCTAATTGGGGATTTTTTGGCTTTAATTCAGTATTGATACCAATCCAACTTTAAAAACCCAGTTATCAATTGTTTCCCCCCTCTCCCCATCTCCTCTCTCCCCACTCCCTCAAAAAAATTTTCCCAGAGGTGCTTGACATAACCCTAATGATGAAGCTACAATCAGAAATGTGGCAAAAATGGGATTGTAGTTCAATTGGTTAGAGCACCGCCCTGTCACGGCGGAAGTTGCGGGTTCGAGCCCCGTCAATCCCGTAAAATCTAGATTAGAGTCGCTCAAGGCTGGTTATCCTGTGGGCAGTAGGATCGATGAAGACGTTCCCACTGCCTAGATTTGTTCTAATTTACCGATAAACCGGCATTAGCTTGAATATAATCGGGTAATTCAATCTTTACCGGTTGTACCCGCCAGATTTTCTCGCAGTATTCCCGAATCGATCGATCGCTAGAGAATTTTCCCATGCGGGCCACATTAAGAATCGCTAAACGACTCCAATGTTCTTGATCTTTATAAGCGTGACCGACTCCTTCCTGACAGTCGATATAGGATTGATAATCGGCCAGTAACATATAGGGATCATTGTAGATAAGATTATCCACAAGCGGGCGGAATAAACTACTATCACCCCGGCTAAAAAATCCCGAACCAATGAGGTCTAATACTGCCCGCAATTCTTCGTTATGGTAATAGTATTCTTGGGGATTATAACCGGCGGCTTTCTTAGCATAAACCTCCTCGGTTGTCAAGCCAAAAAGAAAGAAATTTTCCGCTCCCACCTCTTCACGAATTTCGATATTTGCCCCATCGAGAGTACCGATAGTTAAGGCCCCATTCATAGAGAATTTCATATTACCAGTTCCCGAAGCTTCTTTCCCGGCGGTGGAAATTTGTTCGGACAAGTCGGCAGCTGGATAAACCCGTTGACCGAAGGTGACATTATAATCGGGGAGGAAAACCACTTTTAAACGTCCTCCAATCGTCGGATCATTATCAATCACTTCCGCCACAGAATTAATCAATTTAATGATTAATTTCGCCATAAAATAACCCGGGGCTGCCTTACCACCAAAAATAAAGGTACGGGGGGTAATATCGAGATTGGGGTTATTTTTGAGACGATGATAGAGAGTAACGATGTGTAAAACGTTGAGGTGTTGTCGTTTATATTCATGAATGCGTTTTACCTGCACATCAAAGAGGGTACTAGGATCAACTTTAATGCCGACTTTTTTATCGATATAATTGGCTAAATCTGCCTTAATATCGTATTTAATTTGTCGCCAATAGTCCCGAAATACTCCATCATCCACATAGTTTTCTAAACCGCGTAAATCCTCCAGATGTTTAATCCAATTTTCGCCGATTTTTTCGGTAATTGCAAAAGTTAAGCGGGGATTACTAGAAACTATCCAGCGCCGGGGAGTAACTCCATTGGTTTTGTTGCTAAACTTTTCGGGAAAGAGTTCATAGAAATCGCGCAGAACATCTCTTTTTAGTAATTCTGTATGGAGGGCTGCCACCCCATTAATTGCCTGGGAACCCACACAGGCAAGGTGAGCCATACGGACGTATTTTTCGCCGCTTTCATCGATTATAGATAAACGGGACATTTTGCCGTCATCATGGGGATAAATAATGCGAATTTTATCCAAGAAACGATGGTTAATTTCATAGATAATTTCCATTAATCGGGGGAAAAGACGACCAAAAATACTCAAAGGCCATTTTTCTAAAGCTTCTGGCAAAAGAGTATGATTGGTATAGGCGAAGGTATTTTGAGTAATAAACCAAGCTTTATCCCAATCGAAATGATGCACATCGATTAACAAGCGCATTAACTCGGCCACCCCGACAGAAGGGTGAGTATCATTCAATTGTACCGACCATTTTTGATGAAAATTATCTAGACTGGGATTCTCGTACAGGTGAATACGAATCAGATCCTGTAGAGAACAGGAAACAAAGAAATACTGCTGTTCTAAACGTAGTTCTTTGCCTTGAATTGGTTCATCATTAGGATAGAGAACTTTACTGATATTTTCCGAGTGAACTTTATTATCCACCGCACCGTAATAATCGCCACGATTAAAGCGACCAAAATCAAAAGATTCACAAGCTTCTGATTTCCAGAGACGCATGGTATTAGCGGTGTTAACTCGATAGCCGAGAATTGGGGTATCGTAGGGAATTCCTTTGACTACATAATCGGGAATCCAATGACTGCGATAATTACCATTTTCGTCGGTATAGGATTCGGTATAACCGCCAAATTTTACCTCTACCGATGATTCCGGTCGGGCAATTTCCCAGGGATTTCCATACTGTAACCACTTATCGGTTATTTCCACCTGCCAACCGTCGTGGATTTCTTGATCAAAGATACCAAATTCGTAGCGAATACCGTAACCAATAGCTGGAATTTCTAGGGTAGAAAGGGAATCGAGATAACAGGCAGCTAAACGACCTAAACCACCATTTCCTAACCCCGGTTCTTCTTCCTGGGCAATTAATTCTTCTAGTTTTAATCCCGATTCGCTGACAGCTTTCTCGACTTGTTCGTAGATACCGAGATTAATTAAATTATTAGCCAAATGGGGACCGACTAAAAATTCGGCCGAGAGATAACAAACGGTTCTGACATCTTTTTTTAGATAGGTTTGTTGGGTGGTTAACCAACGCTGCAATAAACGATCGCGGATTGTATAAGCCAGGGCCATGTAAAGATCGTTTTTGCTGGCTAATTCCGGTAATTTACCTTGAATATAGAGTAAATTATCCCTTAAAGCCCGTCGGATAGTTTCTGTGTCTAATCCTGTTCTGTCGTCTTCGATGATAATCGGACAAACAAAAGTTGACTCTGGAGATGGATTCATAGGAGCATTTTTACTGAAGATTTACTGCTCCTAGTCTAAAATAATCTGTCTTCAAATTTTATCAAGAAAAGCTTAAATCTTGACTAAGATTTAAGGTATAGTAATGACAGAGTTAAGGTGATTAAATTTCAATTACCGAGGGGAAGTGAGGACAGGGAAAAGTTTGAGCAATGGGTGCTTTTGTGACGGGTGGAACGGGTTTTATCGGGGCGATAATCTTGGGAAAATCGCCCTCTATACTCCTTGATGGCGTGAAAATGTCAAAACAGTCTATGTACTACGATTCCTCGAATGTGCTGAGATGCTTAAGTAGTGGTTCTTCGGTTTTTGTTATGCAATGGACGGGGGTTATAAGGGATGTAACCCTTATATAGAAAGGCATTTGGCGATTTTTGTCAATTATTTTTGATCTAGAGCGAACTAATCAATTAA
>NZ_JASJFE010000845.1:0-5490 GCF_030067735.1 Microcystis sp. M53598_WE2
ATTATCTTCTCTTGAATATCGTCGCCGGGGTGCTTGAGGAGTGAATTATCTGCCGCGAAAAAAGAATTATCGAAAGAACTCGGGGTTAAGGTCATGGTTTAACAAAATTCCTTTTTTAGATAAAGTTCGTGATCGGTTCTCCCGGTTTAGCTTTGCCGAATTTCGATCCCGTTTCCCCGCGCTCGAATTTCCGCAGGGTTTTGACGTAGGCCTCATCAGGTAAAGCGACGTAACCCACGCCATCGACCCATTTCCAGGAATTTTCTAAATAGAAGCGCACGAATTTTTCCAGGGATGGATTCGTTTTTAAATTATTCTTGTTGACGTAGATAAACAGGGGACGGGAAAGGGGATTATAGACATTGCGGAGAACGTTATCGATGGGGACCGGTTTGACGCATTTTCCTTCATTATTTTCGATCGCCACCAAGTTCAATCGATCTTGGTTCTGCATATAGAAAGAGATGCCTAAATACGCAAGCGCGGATGGATTGCCGATCACCCCCTGCACGAGCGCGTTTTGATTGCGGTTCGGGGTGAAATCGGTACGGCTATTTCTCCGTTTTCCCGTAATCGCTTGGGTGAAATAATCGAAGGTTCCCGTATCGGAAGGCGGGGCGAAAAGTAATAATCTCTCGTCGGGAAATTTGGGATTAATCTGTTTCCAACTGGTAATCCTACCCTCCGCTTTCGTGTTCCACATTTGATCGAGTTCTTTAATCGTTAAACACTTGGCGAATTGATTTTTTTTATTGACGATCACCGCCAATCCGTCGATCGCCATCGGTAATTCCAGAAATTCCACGCCGTTTTCCCGACATTTCTCGATCTCTTCTTTCCGGATCACCCGCGATGCCCCGGCAATGTCGAGATTTCCGGCGCAGAACTTACTAAAACCGCCCCCGGTTCCACTGGTGGCGACGCTAACCCTTGCGTCGGGATGGATTCTCTGATATTCTTCGGCAACGGCGAGGGAGAGGGCGAAACCCACCGCACCACCGTCGATCGAGACTGGTGGTTGTTTCTCGGCCGAGTCGGCCGGGCGACCGCAACCGGCGATCAAATTACTGGCCATCAGAAGGGAGATCAGGAAAAAATAATGAGAGAATTTCATAGATTAAAGCGGGAAAAATGTTAAGAAGCGGACTGGTTTTTAATCTGCTCAAAGATGCCGTTATTGGCCAGAAATTCCTTTTCGATCAACGTCCAACCGCCGAGATCTTGGGCGTTGAAAAGAGTTTCGATCGGCGGGAATTGTAATCCTTCATCCTTGGCCACGAAGGGATTGACCGAGCGATAGCCTAATTTGGCCAATTCCTGTTGTGCCGGCTCGGAATAGAGGAAATTCACAAAGGCCTCGGCCACCTCTCGCGTGCCGTGTTTATCGACATTTCTATCCACCACCGCCACGGGATTATCGATCGAGATATTGACCGGGGGGACTAAGTAATTGGTATCGGGTTGATTTCTTGCCGCTAGAATTACCTCGTTTTCGTAGGTGACTAAAACATCCCCCTTTCCTTCTTGGAAAAAGGCATTGCTGGCTTCCCGCGCGTCCCTGGCTAGGGTGGGAATCTTTTGATAGATCCGGCGGACAAAATCCCATGCCTGTTGCGGTTCGCCCCCCGTTTGCGTCACCGAACCCCAGAGGGCTAATAACTGCCAAATAGCGATCCCGGAAGTTTTCGGATCGGCGGATAGAACCGTAACGTCCTCTCTAGCCAGATCCGCCCAAGATTGAATCTTTTTCGGATTTCCCGCCCGCGTGACGATCGCCGCCACCGAGTGACTCACCACCCCCCGCCGCGGCACCCGATCTTCCCAACCGCGATTAATCAGGCCGGCTTGAGATATCCGCATCACGTCGAGGGGAAGGGCGAGATGTACCACGTCCGCCTCTTGTTTCCCGGCGATCACGTCATCGGCCTGGGCCAGGGAACCGCCGTAACTCCGCTGGAAAATGACTTTTTGGTTATGCTCTTTCCGCCATTTCTCGACGAATTTCGGGATAATCTGGTCGTGGGCGGCTTTCGTGACCGAGAAGGAAACGAGATTCAGTTTCACCTCCGGTTTTGAGCCGATTCCCCCGCAGGAGGCGAGGGCAATACTTGCCAACAGTCCCACTAACAGGAAGGAAAGGAAGCTCCTCCCCGATAAGGAACGAAAGGGACGAAACAGCGATCGAATTGGCAACAGTGATACATTCATCGGGATTTTCTCGATAAGGTTGCTCTAAACCAACTAATTTTTATTCTCTCTTCCTGAATTTTGACTCCCGTGGGAGCCGGAGATTGGCGATTTTTACGGGGGCCTAATTTACCCGATGGGAATCAACAGGCGATAGGAGCCGTTATCGAGAATAATCCGTAGCCCCAACCACATCAGCACAAAAGGGAAAAGCTTACTGGCATAACGGCTGAGGACAACCGCGATCCCCGGTTGGCGGGTTAGATTATAGGAGAGAAATAACCAAGTACAGACGATTAGATAGCAGATCGGGATGATTACGGCTAACTGCGCCACGGTACTATTGGCGAATAGGGGAATGTAGATACCGAGATTATTGCCGCCATTGGATATCGTGACCGCGGAAACTTTATAGGTTTGGCGATCGCTGAAGACTTGACCGAGGGATAGTCTGCGGGAGGCGAATCCGTGAAATCGGGCGTTTCTTCGCAAATTCACCTTGCGATCTGCGGTTTCCCTCTCGTTATCGCGATTTAACGTCAGTAAATTTCTCACACCGATGAGGATCGGCAAGATTCCGAGAAGACCGATATAAATCGGCGGGATGATTAAGCCGAGTAGAAAACCCAGCAAGCTCACCGATACTAAGGCCGTAAACCCGACTAGCTCGCCGACGACAACGTGAACCGGGCGAAAGGTACGATTTACCTCGCTAAAGAAGCCGGTTAGATAAATATTGTCGTCGAAGGTGGTGGCTATGCCGGTGGCCACCGCGATTTTGACGATTTCGATCAACCAATCCATCCATACCACCTCGATCTCTCAAATGCGGGCGCAATTTTGTTTTAAAACTATATCATTTTCAATACATTTATAAATGTACTTTGTTACACAATCGAGGAGTCGTGGATTTCTATAGTATGTAGATAAAACTAATGGCAGCTATGCCGAGGGAGTTGGGAAACCCTTCCCTTTTGTCTCCTTTACCGATAAAAAATCTTGTTTTCTGCGAGAAATCCCATGCTCCACCGTTCGATCAAGTGTCTCTGGAAACCGTGGCGAAATTGGCGGGCAGCTCTTCCCGCGCTGCTTTTTTTGACCAGTCTGGTCGGGAGCTTTCTCCTGGCTGGATTTTCCGACACGAACGCAAAGCGCTCGCTACGCGAGATCGCCGTCGGTCAAAATTCTCGATCCGATAACCTGATTCTCAACCTCGTCGATAGCTTTAAATTCCCCCGAAATACCACTCCCCGGCTATTGGAAACCGTGGGATTATTTATCGCTGGAATTCTCTTCTGTATCGCGATCGATCGCTGGTTCAAGCGCTCGACCCCCTCCGATATCACTCCCCTCGCCAAACAAGCGCGGCGGTTAGGAACCCTCAAGATCGGCTACCCCGAGGGCATGACCAATCTGGAAGTTCTCCGCGCCCAGGCCTTTCTGGAAAGACGCTTAAAACCCTTTGGGGTGACGGTAACGTGGACGAGTTTTCTGGCCGCTTCCTCTCTGATCGAGGCCTTGAGCAACGGAACGATCGACTTCTGCGGTGGTGGCGGTACGGCGAGTATTTTCTCCCAAGCGGCGGAACACGTCTTCGTCCGGGTAGCCAAGGAAAAATATACCGCCCCGAAAGGTCAGGCGATCCTCGTGCCTGAGGATTCGCCAATAGAGACGTTGGCGGATTTAAAAGGAAAAAGAATCGCCTTCGATCGGGGTTCGAGCGCCCATTATGTCCTCATCCGCGCACTGATGAGAGTGAATCTAGAATTAAGCGATATCGAACCGGTGTATGCGACTCAACCGGAAGCACTTGTGCTTTTTCGTCGCGGTGAGATCGACGCTTGGGTGGTCTGGGTTCCCTATTCCCCCACGGAGACGCGCACCTATCCGGGAAGATCGTTGGCCGATCTAGAGAGCATCTTCGGGGAAAACGCCTCTCTAGAAGTGCCGACCTATTATTATGCGGTTCCCGAATTGGTACGCGATTATCCCGATGTACTGAAGGTGATTTTAGAAGAGGTGAACGAGGCGGGGGCCTGGGCGAAACAACAGGAGTTAGAGGCGACGAGACGCTTGGCAGCCCACCACGAGATCGATCCGGCGATCGTGACTAATCTCGAACAACGGGCCTCTGAACGTGCCATTATCCCGATCGACGATCGCTCTCTGACGGCCCTACAACACCAAGCTCATATCTTCCGAGACCTGAAGCTGATCCCCCATCGGGTCAATGTGCGCGACGGAACCTACACCCTACAGACGAAACAAAATTGGACATATTAATAGTTAGTAAAAGTATAGTCAAATATAGACAGACTGAATTCCATTTCAGAAATTCCCTTCACTTTTACTTCGAGAGATTGATTCTCCTTGGGTGAACTACGCACCTCTCTATCCCATAGCAGTTAAACGCATTTGGGAATGCTTTTCGTAAAATATTGTAGGAACCCATGACATCAGATTGAACCAGAATCCCCTTATCTGTACGATATAACCCTCGCGAAATTCTTTTTCCTGAAAACACTGGCTTTTCAGTTATCTGTCCATAAACGGGGAGAGGATCGTCATTCAAAAAATTAGAAGCTGAGGTATAGGATTCTTCTTGAAGAATCACAGAGATTCCTTCTAATTGACATTTATAACTAATCATCTCAATTAATCGAGCATGAGGGATGGTCACAAATTTTTGATTGTTGACTTTTCCTAAGTTCACTTCTTGTTTCCAACCGTCATTTTTCCCAATTACTAAAGTTGTTATCTCTTGGTCAACTAAGAGATTGACTAAATAACGACTAGCTCGGTGAAGATAATTATCTATCTTCTGATTACGGCAACGGGTTAAACGGCGAATCCTCTGGGAACTTTGACGATTTAACAGAGATTGTAACTTAGCCCGACGTTGGTTATAAAATTGATTCAGGCTTTTTAACGGTCTGCCATTAATCAACAAAGGGATAAAATCCGGTTGATTTGAAGTTACAGCCATCAAATTATCTATGCCTAAATCTATCGCAGCTATCTTTTCATTAGGAGCTAAGAACTGTTCAGTTTTCTCATAAATTACCTCGATTACATAACAATCACATTTAGGAACTATTCTGACTTCTGCTATGCGCTCCTCTACTCTCTTCGGCAAGGCAATTGAAGTACCTGATAGTTTGACTATTCCTTGCCGAAGACCTACTTTGCTTATAGCTTGAATCGTGTAAACTAAGAGATTTCGTCCTTTTTTTGGCTCCTTATAGCCAGGGATTTTGGGTTTGACCAGAAATTTATCGGGGTGACTTTTAAACTCCGATGAAG
>NZ_JASJFE010000189.1:0-6393 GCF_030067735.1 Microcystis sp. M53598_WE2
ATTTTAGGGAGAATAATGGGATTGATAGAGATAATAGGATTTCATTTACAGGAATCATACTAAATCCTGTTTAAAAGGTATAGGAGAGTACCGGAGCGCCAGAGCAGGGAGAAACAATTCATAACTTGGGAGTTAATCACACTATTAACAACGGATTTGGTATGACCAGCAATTTAAGGAAAGATGCTCGCCTCAAATTAACCCAATTATATCCGTCAATTTTAACTGGACAGACCCCTGGGGATGAGGGACTTTTTTAGGGGCAATCCACGGCAAAAACAGCCCCTAAAACTGATTATTGACCCGGACTTGGTGCTTCTATCGGGGACTCTGGGGAAAGGGGAGTCGATTCAACTATTGGCGGTGGGGCCGGAGGTTGGAGAATATTGCGCCAGCCTCGTATTTGGGAGCGAGCCGAACTGTAAGCGGTACTTTCCGGGGATACGGATTCAGCAAGGCGAATAGCTTCCAGATAACTGCCATTATTAGCTTGGTCCGTGGCTAAAGACAAAAGCTGATAACTCCAACGTTCCAGCAATTCAGTCCGTTGCACACCCGCATCGGTTTTAGTGGAAATATTGGTAACTAAAGCAATCGCCTGGGTTAAACCTTCTGCGGTTCCCGTCGCCGCTAATTGATTAGCCTGTTGGAGATTTTGACGGGCCCGCAACTCTCGGCGCCAACGACGGATATTTTGGGAAGCTTCCGAGGAAAGAGTGCGACCGGGGGGAATTTGATTGGCAGTTTCGATCGCTGTGCTATAGTCTTTGAGATTGGCCAAAGCTTGAGCCTGATCTAAAATGGGTTGATCCTCCATGCGTTCAATCCGCACTTGCCAGTCGCCAATTTCCCGTTGGGCATCTCGGTATAAGGCCCGATTCTTAGCGATTGCCCGCGCCTGAATAATAGCGTTACTGAGGGAATTAATATCGCCGGGGAGAGCGATTTCCCGCGCGCGTTCTAAAATCGGCCGGTCTTCAATCACTTGTATTTGACGATTCCAAGAGGCAATTTCCTGCTGTGCTTGCGACCAGAGGGGGTTATTACGGGGAACCTCGCCCGCTTTCGCGATAGCGGCGCTATACTGCTCGATCGTACCTGCTTGTGCTAAATCTCTAGCCTCGGACAGTATTCTTAGATCCTGTACCTGTAACTGCCAGCGCTCCCTCATAGCTAGGGCCGTTTGATGGAGAGGTCGAGAAGCGTCGATTTGTTCTAGTCCCAGTATGCCAGCTTCCAATCCCTCCACCGTGCCGGCTTCCGCATCTAAAGCCGCTTCAGACAAGAGGGACCAATCGGTGACATCTTCTTTAATTTTGAGGTCTTTGGGGGTTTGGTTAGCCAAATCCCGGAGAGCTTGCCATTGCTTCCGCTCAATTAATCTTTCGGCGTATTCTTGCAGTTTATCCTCGGTTTTCCCGATTAATTTTTGTGCCTCCTGATAGGCATAACTGCTGGCTTGAATTTTTCTAGCTTCTTCGATGACTTTGAACCAATTGTCGAGACCGCCCCGGCCAAAGAGATTAAAGGCATTATCTAATTTACTGCTATCTTCCCGGGCGACGGTAATTTTAGCGAGCGCTTCATTATATTTAACCGTTGCCCAATATTCGTTATTTAAGTTCAATAAATCCACCGCTAGACGGAAAGATTGATTCCAGTTGGAAGCGCGGAGATTTTCCTCTAGTTTGCTTAAGATATCGTTGCCTTCCGTCCAAGTTCCTTGCCACTTAGCGATTCTTTCTTCAATAATTGCCGCTACTGCCATATTATTGGGGATTTGACGAGCTTTAGTGATCGCTTGCTGTAAATTTCCCGCTTGATAGTCTTTTTCAGCCAAATTCAGGATATCTCGCGCCCATTCTTCCACCTGTTGATTAACTTGCGATCGCAAGGGATGGTCATCGGGTAAAGCTTCCACTAGGGCAATTGCTTCGAGTAAACCTGCCACGGTGCGACTATCGGCGGAAAGTTGAGCGCAGTAGAGACGCAGGGAGGCAGAAGCGATAGGCCAGAAGATTTTTGGGCAATTGGGCGACTTCTGCATATTTAATAACTGCCAAGTGGCGAGAAAGCCAACACCGCCAAAGACCACCACAAATAAAGCCGCCCAAACTTTCCAAGTGAAACGATGCTGGTATCGGTACCAAAAGAGAAAAAGAAAAGACTTAGTTTTTTCTGGCCAACGAGTCAGGGAGTCAATCGATTCTCGTTTGACTAGATTTTCGGTTAATTCTTTTCCTTTAGACATTCACTACTCCCCGGCAGATATTTTAGATAGATTTTACCCTAATGGCGCTCATTGCCCAACTTCTCAGCAAGATTCAGCTTGTAGAGACTCGACTAATTCGATTAATTGTCTCTCGTTGGCATTATACACTTCCCGACAAAACTCACAGATGGCTTCCGCTTGTTTATCCTTTTCGATGATGTCTTTTAATTCATCGACCCCGAGGAATTTTAAAGCTCCTAAGGCCCGTTCAAAAGAACAATCACAATCAAAACGCAGCATCTGCACAGCCGGAAAAATTTCTAGACCCATATCTCCGAGAAGTTCCTGAAAAATATCTTCTAGTCCTTTTCCTGCCCGTAAAAGGGGCGTAAATCCCGTTAATTTTCGCAATCTCGACTCTAAACGAGCCACCAAGACCTCATCCCGGGACGCTTCTTTAGAGAGAACTTGTAATAAAATTCCCCCGGCTGCCGTTACTCCTGTGGTCGTACCGACAAAAACCCCCACTTGCAAAGCGGAGGGAATTTGTTCCGATTGGTCCAGGTAGTAGGCGATATCTTCCCCCACTTCCCCAGAAACTATCTCGACGATGCTTTCTTGAAGTTCATTTCTCCCCTCGCCTTTTTCTTCCCGTAAGACTCGCACATAACCCTTGTCACCCACGGCGCGACCCACATCTAATTTACCCTGAGCATTGGGGAGTAATTCCACCTGGGGATAGTCCACATAACCCCGCACCGTGCCATCGAGTCCCGCATCAACTAAAACACCGCCTAGGGGACCATCGCCTTTAATGCGAATATTGACCCTAGAACCGGGTTTTTTTAAACTGGAAGCCAAGAGTAAAGCCGATGCCATCGTGCGACCGAGAGCAGCGGTGGCTACGTTAGATAATTTATGTCTTTGGCGGGCTTCTTCCGTTAAACGAGTGGTAATCACTCCTACTACTCTAATTCCGCCATCGGCGGCCGTGGCGCGGATTAATTTATCTGCCATACTACTTACTGTTATCCTTGGAAAACGCTGTCCCGATTTTTAGTTATTCTTTAACTAACTTAACAAAAATTATCAGACAACAATATGTTCGGCAATTTTCAACAAAGTCAGCTGCGTATCGAAATCTCGGCCAGTGAACAGGCTATCCGGGATAGTTTGCTCAAAACTGCTCATCTCCGTCAATGGCTGTGGCCGCAAATGCTCTCGCCCAATCTACCCGATAAATTAGAGGAAGGCTTGACTTTTACCTCTTGGTTAGGTTTAATTCCCATACAACATCAGGTTTTATTGGCCAATGACCAGTGTTTACGCTTGCTGTTGAGTCAAGGTATCGATGGCTATCACGAATGGTATTGGGGCGATGGTTGGTTACAATCGCGGTTAGAAGGCATTTCCCTCCTTCCCCTCAATCTCGGTCAAACTCTCAGTTTATTGAAATTACGACTATTTTTGAGCAATCAAAAGTTAGAAGTGCGGGATTTAGGAGTGGCTAGTAGGTAAATCGCACTTTAAAAACCCAATTATCGATTGTTTCTCCCCGCTGCTCACTCTCCCACACCGGGAGATTGGCCGCACCATGCAAGTCCGAGACTAATGACAGGGTAAGAACGGGGGTCTTCCCCCGACATTTGAGATAAAATCGATCTAGTTAAAAATTTAATTCCGAAACTATGTTCGACGCACTGGCCGACCGCTTAGAAGACGCATGGAAAAAATTACGAGGTCAAGATAAAATCTCCTCGGCCAATATACAAGAAACCCTCAAAGAAGTCCGGCGGGCTTTATTAGAAGCAGATGTTAACCTACAGGTGGTCAAGGGATTTATTGCTGAGGTCGAGAAACAAGCCCTCGGCGCTGAAGTGATTTCCGGAGTCAATCCCGGTCAGCAATTTATCAAAATTGTCTATGATGAATTAGTTAAAATTATGGGGGAAAGTAACGTCCCCCTAGCTCAGGCCGATAAACCCCCCACCGTAATTTTAATGGCCGGGTTGCAAGGGACAGGAAAAACCACCGCCACCGCCAAATTAGCCCTATATCTCCGCAAACAGTCCAAAAGCTGCCTGATGGTGGCCACCGATGTTTACCGTCCGGCGGCCATTGACCAATTAATCACCCTCGGTAAACAGATAAATGTTCCCGTCTTCGAGATGGGTTCTCAGGCTAATCCCGTCGATATCGCCCGTCAAGGTGTGGAAAAAGCCAAAGAATTGGGCGTAGATACGGTTATCATCGACACCGCCGGTCGTTTGCAGATAGATACCCAGATGATGGGCGAACTAGCACAAATCAAGAAAATTGTCAAGCCCGACGACACTTTATTAGTGGTGGATGCGATGACCGGTCAGGAAGCGGCCAGTCTTACCAACACTTTTCACCAACAAATCGGCATCACGGGGGCAATTCTCACCAAACTTGATGGCGATACTCGCGGTGGGGCGGCCCTATCAGTGCGGCAAATATCGGGACAACCGATTAAATTTGTTGGGGTTGGCGAAAAAGTAGAAGCTTTAGAGCCATTTTATCCCGATCGCCTTGCCAGTCGCATCCTCAATATGGGTGATGTCCTGACGCTAGTGGAAAAAGCTCAGGAACAGTTAGACCTAGAAGACGCGGCCAAAATGCAGGCCAAGATTTTAGAGGCTAAGTTTGATTTTAATGACTTCCTCAAACAGATGCGGCTGTTAAAAAATATGGGTTCCCTGGGGGGAGTCTTGAAGTTAATCCCCGGTCTAGGCAAACTGAGCGGGACAGACATCGAAAAGGGCGAAAAAGAGTTAAAACGCACGGAAGCGATGATTAATTCCATGACCACGGAGGAACGCGCTAACCCCGATTTATTGGCTAAGTCTCCTAATCGTCGTCGTCGCATTGCCAAAGGTTCGGGACATCCAGAAACAGAAGTTAACAAACTAATTACTAATTTCACCAGAATGCGATCGATGATGCAACAGATGGGACGGGGACAAATGCCCGCTATGCCGGGGATGCCCGGGATGGGTGGCGGAATGTTTGGGGGTGGCAATCAACCGGGGTTCCGCGGTCAAGGTGGCAGCCCGAAAAAACCGAAGAAAATCAAGAAAAAGAAAGGTTTTGGCGATTTATAGAGGCTAAAAATGTTGAAATCCAGAGCTTAAACTGAGGTTTCTACCGTCGGCTAATTTTATCTCTCTCCCAGGGACAATTTGACCGATTATCGCCCCCTCTTCCCCCACTTTCTCGAGCAATTCTCTGGCACTGTCCGGAGGCAAACACAAAACTAACTCAAAGTCTTCACCGCCGTATAAAGCCCATTCTAGAGCTTTTTCGGCTCCTACATATTCTTTCAGGGTTGGATGCAGGGGAATCCTCTCGATTTCAGCACCAACCCCACTACAGCGACAAATTTGCATGATGGCATCTGCTAACCCGTCACTGCTATCCATGCCCGCGATGGGAAATTGCTTGACAATTTTTTGTAAATGTGGTATGCAATCAAGTCTCGGTCGCGGCCGTTGATGAGCTTGGATTAATCGCTTTTTTTGGGCGGAATTTAAATTCCTCCCGGTTTCAGGGTGAAAGAGTAACTCTAATCCAGCCCGCGATAAACCGTGATAACCAGTAATAACGATACTATCGCCAACTTTTGCGTTAAAACGTCTAATTTCTTCATTTTTTGCCACTTGTCCCAGGGCGGTGATGCTGATGTTAATCTCCGTGGCCCGACAGACATCGCCACCAACGATCGCCGTCTGATATACTTGCAGACAAGAGCTAAGACCCCGATAGAGTCCTTCTAGCCAATCGATGGCTAGATTGGGAGTTAAAGCCAATCCTACCGTAATTCCCAGGGGTTCTGCCCCCATAGCCGCTAAATCGGATAAATTAGCCGCCGCCGCTCGCCAGCCCACATCTTCCGGAGAGGTAGTAAGATCGCTAAAGTGGACGTTATTAACTAAAACATCAGTGGTGACAACGAGAGAATAACCCTCTTTCAGGGATAAAATCGCCCCATCATCACCGATAATCTCCGCAGGACAATATTTTTGCAGAATCGGTAGCAATCCCTGTTCACCCAAGTCTTTAACGGTTAAATTCATAATTTCTGGGAATTGAACGATGCAGCTTCTAAAAAGTCTTTAGTTAGGGCTGGCTGAATAATGGTAAAACCCTTTTAAAATAAG
>NZ_JASJFE010001078.1:0-2167 GCF_030067735.1 Microcystis sp. M53598_WE2
GAGACCTTAATGCCTAATGCGACTCCTTCCGCTCTAGTTGGTATAAGAAATGGGGCTTTTATTCTTGAAAGGATAGGTTTTCGAGATTTTCCCAAACAAATACAATTTACAGAACTTACCAAGATTTGTGGACAGATTGAGCAGCCAATGACAACTGATAAACCCATAACTTTGTCGAGGAGTAGCAAGATAAAAGTAACAGGTTGGGCTACCTTACCAGAACGCAGCCAAACGCCAGAATTAGTGCTACTGTCTTCTGATGGTGATCGCTCATTCTTTGCCAATGCTACTATTGTCAACAAATCTGATAACAAAGTTCAATGGGAAGCTGAGATTTCTCCCCAGTCTCTTAATCGAGAAGAAACTGCGATCAAAGGTTGGGTTTATGACCGAGAAGGTAAACAGTTTGTCAAATTAAATGGTGAGATTAAGCTGAGAATTTCAAAAAAATGAGGCTCTTCTGATTTCTGTGTGATCAGTTCAACTTACATAGTATCGATCGATCTTTGTGTCCTTTGTGTCTTTGTGGTTCGTTCCACTCACTCGCTAGGAGGAATGTATCTTAGAATACATTTTACCCACCAAATCTAAGAGAGCCTTGCTTCTCATCCATGCTTCTTAGATTACCAGATTTCGTCCCCCGCCAAATCTATGGACGCTCTAGATTTTTCCGATCAACTAAAATGGACCGCAGAAGCAAAAGCAAAACTAAAAAATATTCCCTATTTTGTTCGTTCCCAAGCGCGTCAAAGGATAGAAGAATTAGCTCGTCATGCCGGTTCCGATCGAGTTACCGTGGAAATGGTAGAACAGGCTAGAATAGAATTCGGACAGTAGATTTTTAGCCGCCAATTTGGGACATAGTACGGGTATAAATGCCGCTTGATGTGCCAGAATCACGCAGTTTAAAGTTTATTTCTGCTTTCAGTTCTATTAATTCCCGCACTCTTTCCCTGATTTCTGCCGGCGAAATTCCTTGACGGAGGGCAGTTTTTAGGTCAATTTGTCCGGTTTCGTTGAGGAGACAGGGACGCAACCAACCATCGGCCGAGAGACGTAGTCGGTTACAGCGATCGCAAAAACATTCCGACATCTGACTAATAAAGCCAATTGTACCCTTAGCCCCCGGAATTTGAAAAACATCGGCTGGACCATTTCCCCGCACTTGACCCTCATTTAAGCCCCATTTTGCCCGAATTCGCCCCCTTAATTCCTCGTTCGCAATCCAAGCTTTTTCTTGAAATAAATCACCGTTACCGATGGGCATAAACTCGATAAAACGGACGTGCCAACGCTTCTCAATGGTCAAAGCCGCTAAATCTTCCACTTCTGCCTCATTTATCCCCGGAATCACCACCACATTCAATTTTAAGGGGTCAAAACCCACCCTCTGGGCCGCTTGAATACCTGCCCAAGTTTTTTGCCAACGACTCCGGCCGCGATTACCGATAATCTTATCGAAAGTGTCGGGGTCGAGGGAGTCTAAACTGATATTAATCCGTCTTAGTCCGGCTTCATACAACATTTCGGCTAAATTGTCAAGTAAATAGCCATTAGTGGTCAAGGCTAAATCGCTAGTGGCAGATAAAGAGGCGATATCGCGCACAATCTCCACTACTTCGGGATGTAAGAGAGGTTCCCCACCAGTAAGGCGAAATTTGCGGAAACCGAGGGGAATAAAGACATTTTTGACTAAAGTAAGAATTTCCTCCCGGGTGAGTAAATCTTGCGGTCGAACATAGGCCAATTCTGCATCTTCAGGCAGACAATACTGACAGCGAAAGTTACAGCGATCGATTAAACTAATCCTGAGATAGTCGATTTGGTTCATGTTCACGGGGAAATACCGTTATAAAACTTCATGAATTTATCATAACAATTCTGGCTCGATCGATATCTAGACATCGGCTACATCTAGATTTTAGTCTATGATGACAATAGATTTCCTCAATGGCAAGGGCAAATAATGATTGGTAAATTTGATAATTTTTCTTGATTGTACTTAAGTAGGTAGGCGTTAAAAATTATCAGACACCCCCCTTATCAAGGGTAGGGTTGATTCATGAATCAACCCTACCTTATCAAGGGGGGCAGGGGGGATCGAACCTAAAATCGATTTTTAATTTAAATATAACCGGCTACTTACAATGGGAATTGTAACCGTTCA
>NZ_JASJFE010000500.1:0-8551 GCF_030067735.1 Microcystis sp. M53598_WE2
CGGGAAATTACTTTTGCAAGACTACCTAAGTAGCTGGTTATAATTAAGTTAAAAATGGATTTTGCCTTTAATCCCCCCTTGATAAGGTAGGGTTGATTCATGAATCAACCCTACCCTTGATAACGGGGGTATCTGATAATTTTTAACGCCTACCTACTGATGAGGTGCTTTGGGGACGGAGAGAGAGGGATTCGAACCCTCGTTAAAGTTACCCCTAAACAGCATTTCCAGTGCTGCGCCTTCAACCGCTCGGCCATCTCTCCAATTGAGGTCACGATCATCAATCCTACAGCAAATGCTGCCGATCTGTCAAATTATTTTTTGATGGGAAACGCTGTAACCTGTCTGGGGGTCCCACTGCAAGACTTTTCAAGCATACCCTAGATATTGATTTAAGATTGCGGCCGTAGCTAGACCAGTTTTTTGCCAACTAAACTCATCGGCCCGTTTTTTGCCTAGATGACTTAATTTTGAGTGTAATTGTCGATCTTGAGCGATAATTTTCAGGGCATCGGCTATGCACTCGACTCGATAGGGATCGATTAAAATTGCCGCTGTTGCCGTGACTTCGGGCAAAGATGACAAATTTGAGGTAATGACGGGTGTACCGCAGGCCATAGCCTCTAAAACGGGCAATCCGAAGCCTTCCCAGAGACTGGGGAAGACTAAAGCAGTGGCTTGACTGATAACTTTGGGTAGGTGATCGTAGGGGATATAGTCGAGAAATTTAATGCGATCGCTGACTGCTAATTCCCGCGCTTGTTGTTGTAAATTGGGGGTATAACGGCGATCAAAGCTGCCAGCAATCCAAAGATGATAATCGCTTAAATCTGGAGGCAGTTGGGCAAAAGCGGCGATTAAACGCGGTAAATTTTTATAGGGATTGGGACGACCGAGATAGAGAAAATAGGGATGCTCTGGCTTATTATCTTGAATAGGGCGAAAGTGATGATGATCGTAGGCTAGGGGAATAGAAGTAATTTTATCGGCGGGAATTTGATAATATTCAGTGATATCTTTGGCCGTTGCCTGAGAGTTACAGATAATATGTTTTGCCTGTTGTAATACCTGCGGCACATAATAACGGAAATAGTGAGTTAAGGGGGAAGTAAAACTGGGAAACCGCAGGGGAATTAAATCGTGGACCATGACGACAAAGCGACAGGGAGAATTTATCGGCGCTTCTGGAAGGGGAGAAAAGAGTAAATTGGCCTTTAATTGTCGGTAAATTGACGATAACCGAAACTGAGTCCAGAGTAAGCGTTTTAAATGACCTTTCGCTCCTCGATCGGGGGCGAGACCCTTGGGGATAGAATAACAGTTAAAGTCGGGATAACTATTAGTTGTTAGTAGGGTTGGTTCTAAATTTTTCAGGTAGGGTAAGAGGTTAAGAATGTAGGTACTGATTCCCGTGGGTTGGGGAAAAAGTACCGAGAGATTAATTAATAATTTAGGCTGTGTATTCACTAATTACCCTGTTGATATTTGCTGAGAATTTCTGAGATATATTGGTAGCCTTCCAGTCCAATTGATTTAATCAGGGAGGAACGTTCCAGACTGAAAGTTTGTTCAAAAGCTGCGATATTTTTGCCGCGAATAACCGTTAATAGACTAGCAGCTTGTCGCCATTCTGCTGCACCGATTTCGTGCAGCCAATACATTCCTAGAGAACCCATATAAATTGCCTGTTCAAAATTCTTATCTTGATAGTAAGCTTCGCCTAAATAAGTTAGTAATAAACCTTGCAGATATACATCCCCGTAGTATTTGGCCGATTCCAATCCTTGCAGGAGAATATTAATCGCTTCTTGGGTTCTTTCAAGGATAAGATATGCTAGACCTAAACTGCTACAACAAAGGGATTTACTCTGCCAATCTTGGAGACTTTCCGCTAACTTTAATCCCTGTTTTAAATACTCGATCGAACTTTGATAAATTTCGGGATCGTATCTCTCTAACTGTTGCGCTTCCTGTACCTGACTATAACCCAAATTAGCTAAAGCGTTAGCCTGTCCTAAACTATTACCCTGTTGACGACTTAAAATTAAAGCTCTCTGACTTAAATTAATCGCTTCTGCATAGTTTTTTTGGATAGCATTGAGACGGGATAAATGGTTTAAATTAGCTATTTCACAAGCATAATCCTGTTGTTGACGGGCAATTTCTAAAGCTTGTTGATGACATTCTCTGGCCTGTGGATAGTCGCCGCGAATGCGATTAGAATAGGCAATTAAAGTTAAAATTCTCGCCTTTTCTCCCGTGCCTTCCACATAACGCAGAGGAATTGATAAATAGTCTAACGCATCCTTGAGATAACTGCCAGAAAAGGAGGCAAAAATTCCTCCGTATAAAGGAAAATAATCCCGTTGAGCAAAGGTTCTCAGAATTTGTAAAGCCATCTGAAAACAGCCCCGACTATAGAGAGAATTTTTACTAACTTGCTCGAAACTATTGGTTAACAGCGACCAAATTAAAGCAAAGGTGAGAAAGGTAGAAATGGATAATTTGGCTCCTAATTTTTCGCTATATATGCGCTGATCAAAAAAGTTAATTAGTCCTCTTTGGATATATTGAAAAACAATAGCAGTTTCTACCCAATCGGTTAAAGTTAAATCCTGAGTGAGAGGATCAAAAGCTTGTTGATTAGCTAAACTTTCTAATACTCGTTTTAACCAAGAGGGATTAACTTTACTTGCCCAAATTTGCCAAGGAGTCACTCGCTCATTATCATTAGTAAAACCAAGATTGCGATTTTGTTCGTAGAGCCAACTGGTGAGATAACTCGATAAATTTGACCAAGTATTTAACCCCAGATTAATCCCCGTGGCAATTTGCCATAAATCCGCTTCTCCCCGCTGCTGAGCAACTGTCTGTAAATGCTTGGCTAACTGTTGCAATTGTTCTAGGGTTAAAGCATTATTTTGATTGGGATCGATTAAATTTACTAACGTCAGTAAACGATCCTCTCGATCGATTTTCACAAGATTATCGATCGCCGCTGCAGTGAGAGAATTTTGCTGATTGGTTTTTTGATATTTTTCCCATTCACTTTCGATCGTTTCCAAGGCCCGCAAAACCCTAGTGGCTTTAATTTTTGTTTCTAACTGTGAGCGAGTAACGATTATTTTTTCGGTTAAACAACGCTCAAAAATTTCTCCTGTGCCATTTTTTACTCCCTCGGACAAAAGGTTATAAACCTGTGACTTAGCCCTAATTTTTCCTTCCAAAGTTAGATTGACAATGCGATCAATTAGTGCATTATAAGTTTCGTTGAAGTTATCTCTATTGTCTGTCATAGGGGGTTTTTCAGTTATCGGTAAACAGTCATCAGTAATCAGTAATTAGGGAGCGGTAAACAGCAATCAGTAATCAGTGAACCGAAGAACCACATCTGATAACTGATCACTGATCACCGATAAGGCTGATATTTGGGGGAATTGTCTAGAAATCATGACAAAAGTTTTTTAATGGTTGAGCAGGCAAGAGATAAGATAACCTATGTATAGAATTTAACAAAAAATCTGGTTAACGGACATTGATCAAGTCGATAGCACAGTGTCAAACGAGTTCTTTTCCCGCTCAGGTATGGCAATTAAATCACGGCTTAACCGTAATTCATCAGTATTTACCCGTGACTCCTGTGGTGGTGGTGGATGTGTGGGTGAAAGCAGGTGCGATCGCTGAACCCGACCCATGGTTAGGTATGGCCCATTTTCTCGAACACATGATCTTTAAGGGGACGAAAAAACTTCCCCCCGGACTCTTTGACTATTTAATCGAAAATTGTGGCGGAATGACCAACGCTGCCACCAGTCACGATTACGCACACTTCTATCTCACCACCAGTGTGGACCAAATTGAACATACCTTACCCCATCTGGCCGAAATTCTCCTCCATGCTGAGATTGACGATGAGGAATTCTATCGGGAAAAAGATGTAGTTTTAGAAGAATTACGGGCCTGTTATGATGATCCCGATTGGATTGCCTACCAAACCCTCTGCGGAAGTATCTATCAAAACCATCCCTACGGACGCTCTATTCTAGGGGATCAACCCTGTTTAGAGCAATTAACCCCCAATCAAATGCGCTGTTTCCATCGCACCTATTATCAACCAGAAAATATGTGTGTGGCGATTATCGGGGGAATTGAACCCCAACCAGCTTTAGAAATTATCCGGCAATCTTTTCGGGAATTTCCCGTCCCCTCGGAATCCCCCCCCCATCTAGTGGTTGCCGAACCCCCCCTGATCGAAATTCGTCGTTCCCAAGTATATTTACCCCACCTAGAACATTGTCGTCTCTTGATGGGATGGACTGGACCGGGATGCGATCGCCTAGAAGATGCCTTTGGATTAGACTTGCTTTCGGTAATTCTTGCCGGGGGACGCTGTTCGCGCTTAGTGCGACAGCTGCGGGAAGAAGCGCAAATCGTCCTCGATATTAACAGTAATTTTTCCCTGCAACGGGATTCCAGTCTCTTTACCATCGGTGCTTGGCTATCTAGCTCACAAACCGCGGCAATTGAAGCTATTATCTGTGAACATCTCCAACATCTGCACGATCATCCCGTCACCCCCGCAGAATTACACCGCACTCAACAGTTATTAGCTAACGATTATATTTTCTCCACAGAAACCCCGGGCCAATTAGCGGGACTCTATGGATATTATCAAACCCTGAGAGCTGCCGACCTAGCAACGATCTATCCCCAAGTTATCCAAAGTTTTCAACCGTCAGATCTACAACGTCTCGCTCGTCAGTATCTCTCCCCGGAGCGATATGCTATTACAATAATGCAACCCTGTGAATAAACGATGTCCGCTTCTCCCATTCACCGCTTAACCTTAGAAAATGGCATCACTCTTTTAGTGGTGGAAAATACGGCCGTGGAGTTGGTTGCGGGGAGGATTTTCCTCAAAAATGCGGGTACTCGTTGGGAAAAAACCGAAAAAGCGGGTTTATTTCGTCTGTTAGCCGTGCTGCTCACCAAAGGTACAGAAAAGTTATCTTCCCTAGAAATTGCTGATCGAGTTGAGTCCACGGGGGCCGGTTTAAGCGCCGACACGGGGACTGATTATTTTGTGGTTAGTTTAAAGACTGTTACCAAGGATTTTTTAGATATATTGCGTCTAGCGGCGGAAATTATTCGTTTTCCCAGTTTTCCCCCTCCAGAAATCGAATTAGAGAAAAATCTCACCCGTCAAAGCATTCGCTCTCAATTGGAACAGCCTTTTAATGTGGCTTTTAATCAATTACGCGCCGCTATGTACCCGGATCATCCCTATGGTATGTCTTTATTGGGTACGGAGGCAACGGTTTCTCAATTGCAACGGGATGATCTGCTGGCCTATCATAGTCGCTTTTTCCGTCCCGATAACCTGGTAATTAGTCTTTCTGGCCGTATTACCCTAGAGCAAGCAGTAAAAGCAGTGACGGAAATTTTTGGCAGTTGGTCAATTCCCGATCTTCCTTTATCTAGTTTACCCCCGGCCGCTTTTGATTTTCAGCCCACCTGTTTAACTACCGTCCAAGCTAGTCAACAGGCGATCGTTATGTTAGGATACCCCGGCTCTTCTGTGCAAGAGGATGATTATGCCGTTTTAAAATTATTGAGTACCTATCTGGGGAATGGGTTATCTAGTCGTTTATTCGTGGAATTGCGAGAAAAACGGGGATTAGCCTACGATGTTTCTGCTTTTTATCCCACCCGTCTCGATTCTTCCCAATTTGTCATTTATATGGGAACTGCACCCCAAAACACAGCGATGGCCCTGTCGGGATTGCGTCAGGAAGCAGAAAGGTTATATAAAGTAACTTTGAGTGAGGAGGAGTTAAAGTCAGCTAAAAATAAGTTATTGGGTCAATATGCTCTCGGTAAACAAACTAACGCCGAAATCGCTCAATTATACGGTTGGTATGAAAGCTTAGGTTTGGGGATTGAATTCGATCGCACTTTCCTGGATTCTATTAATCAGATTACTCCCGAACAAGCGCGATCGGTAGCCAGTAAATATTTTCAAAATCCTTACATTTCTCTAGTCGGTCCAGAAAATGCGATCGCTGAAATTCTCTAGGTAGTCGCGCAAAATCAATTTCCTAGTCAAGACAGGAGATAGGAGTCAGGAGATAGGAGTCAGGAGATAGGAGATAGGTTTTAGGTGTTGGGGTTTTAGGGTTTTGGGGTTTTAGTTGAAATTCCCCATTTTCCCAACCCCCGCTCCCATCTCATAGACAGTCTCAACGAGTAATTTAGATAGTCAACAGCTTACTTAAAAACATCAAAAAGCAGCAATAAAAAACTATTGCCGCTGCTATTTTTGATTAACTCCCCGGGTGGGATTCGAACCTACGACCAATCGGTTAACAGCCGACCGCTCTACCACTGAGCTACCGAGGAAGGCTACTCACAATTAATAATTATAATCATAAGTCTGTCAATAATGCAAGTGCTTTCTGGATTTTTTCTCAAAAAAATTTCCGGTGCCGGTAGCGGTGGGCAGAGAATCGACTATTGTGGAGATAAGGACACCATTAAGTCTAGTCTATGCTTGCCCATCACCGCCGTCCCGTTTCCTTCTGTCTGCTCTCGACAGATCTACCCATCCTCTCCACTTTAGACACTGCCGCTACCCTCTACCAAAAGGATCGCCACCGGTTTCATCTTCTCCTCAATCAACCACCGGTGGCTCTCGCAGAAATAGAGACACTTAAACCCGAAAATAATCAAAATAAGTTAATTTGGCTGGAAATTTCGGCCAACCGGGTAATTATGACCATGCAGGGCCAGGGAAAATTCGCCTATCGTCATTTTTGGGAGCAAGGGGTTTTTGGTGTCAGTCGCTACTGGTTAAATGCCGAAAGTCCTCAACCGGGTTACGCTTTTCGCCTCCGCAACTATACCCGTAGTCTCCAATTAGAGGGGGATAATTTCCCCGAATATTTGCGTCTAGAGTACGAATTATGGTCAGATAACCTGATTTTAGGTCATTATGTCCTTCATTTGCAAGTACACCAATAAATAGGGTTGGCTGAATAGAGCTAAAAACCTTGTTGGATAAAACTTTTAGACTTTTTTGTTCATCAAAAAGTGTCGGACACAGGAGCGATCAGTGGCAAAATTTAGGCACTTTTTCCCCGAAAATTAGGTAATTGTGGGGTGGATTGAAGAATTAGTGCTACACTTCCCGAAAAGTCTATTTTATTTCAGCTTGTTGTTAGGAATCCACTTAAAAGAGGTTGTTTAATCTGGCTAATAAGCTCTTGGGTATGATATGGGGAAAAGTTCGGGCGATTGCGCTAAAATGGGGGAATATGCCGAAAGTTTCCACCTATCGTTACTCTGGAGAGTGTTAGACAGAAAGTTTCTGTATAATATGTAGTTCGCCAACCAGCCATGATTCTTCGCATCTTTCGTGTCGAGATTGATCCATCAACCCGTTCCGCTTTTGAGGCCGGGTTTCGCTCCCTGTCCGTCGATGCAGTCACGCGAGCCCCCGGCAATCTTTCGTGCGAGATTGGGATGCCTACTCGATGGGCGCCCAACACGTATTCCATGATCACCCGATGGCGCGACGAAGATGCTTTGGTCGCCTTCGCAGGGCCGGAATGGAACACACCAGTGATTCCCGCCGGTATGGAGGCTTTCGGAAGAAAGCTGTCCGTAGAGCACTACCGGATTGACGATTCTCCCATCGGCGAACAACGCAATGCAGCGGACTCGCGATAAAATCGGGCGGTGTGGATCGTCCAAGGTCGCGAGCCGCTGATTGCCAACGTTATACATACATTACCCGTAGCAGAAAGCAGCAGCTATCGCCGTAGGGTGCGTTCCCTAATGCAAGTCCTGCTACTCCAGAGATCGATTTTTGGGAACGCACCATGCACATTGATTGCAGCTGTCAGTGGGATGCCGAAGAACGTAGTGCGATCGCTGATCTTGTAGAAACCCAACATTACTTTTTCCCAAATTACCAGCCAATATCTGAGTTACAATCAATACTATCCATTCTACACCTTAATCAAATAATTTAACTTATGTCTGCTACAATTCGTGAAGAACTTCACCAACAGATTGACCGATTACCTGATGACATTGTTGAAAAAATTGCCAACTTTACCCGATTAATTTCCCCTGAGCCAAACAACATTTCAGAATATACTAATTGGCAAGATGAAGACTGGCAAAAATTTTCATTAGAGCAATTTTTCAAAGAAGGAGATGAAATTGAATATTCCCTAGCAGATGCTCAAGAAATTTATCAACCATGAAACCAGGTGATATTGTTCTAATTCGTTTTCCTCAAGCAGACTTGAAATCAGGAAAACTGCGTCCAGCTTTAATTATTGCTATTTCACCAAGTCGGCTCTTCGGGAATTGTTATGCAAATAATTAAGGTTCTTCGGTTTGTCTTATGCAACGGACGGGAGTTATAAGGGTTTCACCCCTTATATAGAAAGACATTGCTTCGATTTTTGCCAATTGTTTTCAATCTAGAACGAGCTAATCAATTAAGTCTCTTGCCAGATAAGGATTTAGCCGATTTCTGCCC
>NZ_JASJFE010000094.1:0-3885 GCF_030067735.1 Microcystis sp. M53598_WE2
CTGGCAATCAAGAGGAAAAATATTTTAGATAAATCCGAAAAAAACAGCTCAGAAAAAGCCGAATGGTTATTATTATTAATCTATCTCCATTATCCTGAATATCGGGAAAGAATTTTAGAATCTTTGGATGAAAAAGATTTAATTTTTAATCTCCCGGATTATCGTTGGTTATGGCAAGTAATTCTAGAGTTAGAAACCCAAATTACTAAACCAAGAGATTTGATGTCAGCTTTACAGAATCATTTATTGATGATAACCACAGACAAAAACCGTGATTTTAATTCTTTATTTCACTTAAATGAACATACCAGTCAGGAAATTTTGCAGCCAGAAGAACAGATCAAAGATGCTATTATAGCTATGGAAAAAATTAGTTTAATGGAATATCGTCGCTACTGTCAAGAACAATTAATTAATTCTGGCGACAGCAATCAAAGGGAATTTTATCAGCAGGAATTTTATCAAACTGTTAATAAATTAATCGAAATTGATCCCCTCTACCAACAAGCTTAATTCTCTAATTGATTAGAAACTAGACAGTTGTTCGGCAATAATAGATACTAACTTATCCACTGCTCCTGCTTGTCCGCGCACTGCCCGCAATTTTTGCCGGATAGCCTCTAATTGTTGGGGATGTTCTAACCAAGAACTAGCCATATTTGCCACTTCTTCTGGTTGTAATTCCCCCAATAATTCCGGAACAATTTCGGCACCGGCCCAAATATTTGGCCAAGCATATAAACGCTTTTTCCGCAACATATAGAGATTAATTATCTTAGCAAATAAAGAACCCACCCCCGGCAGTTGGGCTAATAAACCGGGTAAACCGTCCCAAGTCCGCATCGCGTCTAGTTGCTGAGTCGGTAGTAAAATAATCATCGGGATTGCCAGCGCTCCTAATTCGGCAGTATTAGCACCCACCGTCGTTAAAGCTAAATGACAGCGAGAAAGCTGGTTATGGGCGGGAAAATCGGTAATTAGGTCAACTTTTACCCCCTTATCTGTTTCTAGATAGGGTTTTTCACCGTTTTTTAATTTGGCAGCACTCCAACCGGTTTTAGTGATCATCGGATTAGAGCTAGGATCGGCAAATTTCGCCAAATAAGCTAAATTTAGGGTAGGAGCGACGGGAATTAAGAATTTAGTCCGGGGATCCTGCGCGTGTATCTTTTCGGCAATGGCTAGGGTTAGGGGTACACCCTGAGCTAATTTCGAGGGTTTGGAACCAGGGAGAAGTGCAATTAAGGTAGCGTCATCAGGGGTGATAGCATTGGGCAAATCCACCATTAAATCGCCGATAACGGTAAATTTATGCTGATATTGTTGGGGAATATTATTTAATACACTTGTATTCATCACGGCAAAGCGATCGATCCCCCGATACCAACGCGCTTCCCATTCCGCATAGATAACGGTGCGATAACCCAAACGTTTACCGATGGTGAGGGCAAAAAATTGATCGCCTCCTAAAAATAAAACGATGCCCTTGGGGTGCCAATCCCAATTATCGGCGGTTTTTCCCCAGAAAAGAAAATTAAAGAATTTTTCTGGCGACTGGACTCGATCGACCTCCGGATATTTCCTAACTACTTCCGTTTCCGCCCCCATAGAATGGGTACAAGGGGAAAGAATCACCGAAATCCGCAACAGCGATCGATCTTCTGTTAAGTTTTGTCGCAATCTCTTGACAACTGGACGCACCCATGTAGATATTTCTCCTGGGCCATTAGAGAGAATGAGAAGATCAACAGGAGAATCAAACATGATATGTGGTGAGGTAGGAAGTTTTCGTTTTGGGGAGACAGTATTCAGGAGTCAGGAGACAGTATTCAGGAGACTATTTTTATTTGTTTTCCCCTCTCCCTTCTCCCTCACAACGCGCGCGAAGTGGTTTCCCTGTTGGGGTGTTGCCTACTTGCCATTGAATAAAGAACGAATTGCCTGATGTTTAGGGTGATCAAATTCTGGGGGAACCTTGCGGGTATCGGTAATCAACCAATCCAAGGCTGCCGCTTCCACATCGATCGCCGCGCCGGTTTTATCAACACAGTAGCGCCCAAAGACCAACTTATCCACCAAACGGGCCCCCGGACCGAGGCGAGAATATTCAAAAATAACGCTATTATCCACCGTCGCGCCGCCACAAATCCAACAATTCGGGCCAATCATACTCGGACCGACAATTTTCGCCCCGTCTTCAATGCGCGTCATTGCCCCGATATACACAGGTCCGGTGATATCGACTCGATCCCAGTTTACCCCCACATTTAAGCCCGTGTAGATGCCCGGTTTGACTTCGATGCCAGGGATAGCAACATTTTTAATTTTCCGGGATAACACCCCGCGAATTGCCTGCCAGTAGTCGGGGACTTTACCGATATCCACCCATTCAAAATCCATGTTTAAAGCGTAGAAAGGCGCAGCTTTAGCGACTAATTGGGGGAACAACTCGCCACCAATGTCGTATTTACTATTAGGGGGAATAAAATCAATGATTTCTGGTTCAAAAATATAGATCCCCGTGTTAATGCAGGTACTTAAAGCTTCATCGATGGCGGGTTTTTCTTGGAAACTGAGAATCCTTCCTTCCTCGTCGCTAACTACCACCCCATAACTGGACACTTCCTCTCTGGGGACGGTTTTGGTGACAATAGTAGCGATCGCTCCTTTTTCTCGATGCCATTTAACGGCTGCGGTTAAATCAAGATCAATCAGCGCATCACCACAGAGAACCACAAAAGTATCGTCAAAAAAGGGATTAAAATCTTGAATTCGTCGTAAACCGCCCGCCGATCCCAGGGCATCACCGATTAACTCTCCCTCTTCGATTCTACCCTCGAAAGAATAGCCGATATGCACCCCAAAACGCTGACCATCGCGGAAATAACTCTCAATTTCTTCGGCTAAATGACTGACATTGACCATGATCTGATCAAAGCCATGCTGTCGCAACAGTTCCAGCAAAAACTCCATCACCGGCTTTTGTAAAATCGGGATCAGGGGTTTGGGAATCGTATGGGTAATCGGACGGACACGAGTTCCTTTGCCTGCCGCCAAAATCATGGCTTTCATCGATATTTATTTCCTTTTGCGATCGAGGTTTGTAATTAAATCATGCCTAGTGTATCATTACTGGCTCGGAATCAGTAGTTATCGATCCTCTTGGGGGTACCTCGAAAAATAGATTTACTTCAGCATTGCACCGCCTGAAACCCTGATCAAACCTTGGTTTACTCTCAATTAGTGCGAAGATTTTCTCAATAAGTCCAATTGATCGAGCTACCCCTTGAGTAATTGATAACGGGAAAAAGTGAGAGATTTAACCCAGATTACACTGATGGACAAAATTAACAAATCAACTTTGCTGTAACTCATACTACTCAGTCCTCTAGGTTAAGATGATCAAAAAAACGCAAGTTTTTAAATTGATGGGCAAAAAAAGTTTAATTTTAGCCAATAACCAAGGCGTTATGTCTAGGCTACCTCGAAAAATCGAATTTTGAGGGACGGAGCGCCTTGTTAGTTCTTGAAAATAATTCCCTCTTCATCAATGTAGATCAAGGAGATTTCCTCGACCAACACTTTGTTAACAAAATCTTTTATTCGAGGTGTCCTTGAGCATTAGATCAACCTAGACTCCTTGCCTAATTTCCCCAACAATCCGGTTAACCCCAAGAAGTCTAGGCGAAAAATGGTGAGCAAAAATTTGACTACTTGAGATATTGACACTCCCGTCGCGCTTATGCGAGGGATTCTTGGTTCACTGACTCAAGTTGTCTTAGCAGGTATTTCTACCAACCAAAATAGAGCTTAAATCTCCCCAAGCGTTTAGGTCTAACGACCAGCTTCCGATATGCCCTATCGTAGCTTTTTTGAGTATATTTA
>NZ_JASJFE010000210.1:0-2853 GCF_030067735.1 Microcystis sp. M53598_WE2
CCCCATTGTGGCTATGTAGAAGATAGAGATATTAACGCCGCTATCAACATTCTCAAAAAGGGACTAAGTACGGTGGGACACACCGAAACTAATACGCTTGGGGAGAGATTCCCTCTGGCGAATGTTGGATACGTCCTGCCAGATTAAGGAAACTCAGTGAACCAAGAATCCCTCGCTTTTAGCGATGGGAGTGTCAACCCCCTCCGACAATAGTAACAATTTCTAATTTATCCCCCTCCTTGATTTCCGTGTTTTCCCAATACTGACGATGGAGGATTTCCCCGTTATATTCCACCGCAACTAACCGAGGATTCATGCCCAAATTTTCTAACATTTGCGGTAGTTTAGTTGCGGGTAAACAGGTTTGAGTTTTGCCGTTAATTTGCAAGGTTATTTCTGACATGGATTTGGATACGAACAAATGAATTAATCGGAGGAGTCAGGAGACAGGAGACAGGAGACAGGAGACAGGAGACAGGAGACAGGAGACAGCTTTTTTCTCCTCACACCCTACACCCTACACCCTACACCCCACACCCCACACCCTACACCCTACACCCCACTTCCCACTTCCCACTTCCCACTTCATAATTCATAATTCATAATTCATAATTTATATATGTTACTTTCTGCCAAAGGATTATCGAAAAGTTTTGGGGGCATTCGCGCCGTCAATAATGCTTATTTGGATGTGCCGCAGGGCAGCATCACTGGGTTAATCGGTCCAAATGGAGCCGGCAAAACCACACTTTTTAACCTTTTATCTAATTTTATTCGCCCAGATAAAGGAGAAGTTTTTCTTGATGGTCAGCCCATTCATCAGCTGCCTCCCTATCAAATTGCCCTGAAAGGATGTGTGAGAACTTTTCAAGTAGCACGGGTATTATCCCGATTAACGGTGTTAGAAAATATGCTCTTAGCTAGTCCGGGGCAAACGGGAGAAAATTTTCTCAAAGTCTGGTTTCAGGGGGCAAAAATTCGCCAACAGGAACAGGAAAATCGTGCCAAAGCTTTGGACATATTAGATTCGATTGGTCTAGGGGAGAAAGCGCAGGATTATGCGGGAGCTTTATCGGGAGGACAGCGTAAATTATTAGAGATTGGCCGAGTGCTAATGACCGAGCCAAAATTAATTTTATTAGATGAACCAGCCGCCGGAGTTAATCCCACTTTAATCGCTCAAATCAACGACCATATTATCGAGTGGAATCGTCAGGGAATTACCTTTTTAATTATCGAGCATAATATGGATGTGATTATGTCCCTTTGTCACCACGTTTGGGTATTAGCAGAAGGGACAAATTTAGCCGATGGCATTCCCAGCGAAATCCAAAAAAACGAGCGGGTTTTAAAGGCTTATTTAGGAGACTAAAGCTAATTTTTGCACCTGCTGAACAAAGTTAGCCAGAATTTTTAAGCCATTAGTCGAGGATTTTTCCGGGTGAAACTGCACCGCTACCAAACGATCACGAGCGATCGCTGCCGTCACCGTTTGACTGCCGTGGGTGACGGTGGCAGCAGTTAGATGACTATCAAGGGGATCAACATAATAGGAATGGACAAAATAGACGTGAGGATGCGGGGGTAATCCCTGCCAAAGAGCATGATCCGGCTGGGTGAAGTCTAATTGATTCCAACCCATGTGGGGAATGGTAATGCCAGGTTCCGAGCGAAAACGGCGCACTGTCCCCGGAATAATCCCTAAACCCGCCTCTTGACCTTCCTCCGATGTCTCAAAGAGAATTTGTAAACCGAGACAGATACCGAGAAAAGGTTTACCATTAGCGATCGCCGCTTTGATCGGTTTTTCGAGATGACGGCTGCGAATTTGCCGGACAGCAGGATCAAAAGAACCGACTCCGGGTAAGACAATAGCGTCAGCTTTTTCCAGATCGAGGGGAGAATCGGTAATTTTCGGCACTGCACCCACGGTTTCCAGTCCTTTACAGGCAGAGTGCAGATTTCCCATGTCGTAATCGATGACAGCGATTAAGGTCATTGCTATATACTGATCAGGCGATGACCTTATTTTAGAGCAATCACGCCGCTAAATTAGGTCTTGACTCAAAAAGCGATTAATGTCTTTACTATATACTGATCAGGCGATGACCTTATTTTAGAGCAATCACGCCGCTAAATTAGGTCTTGACTCAAAAGTTGTTATATGGGATTTGAACCCGCAACCGGCTACTTACAAAGCAGCCCTGCATAACTGATAAAACCCTTTTTCCCAAACACAGGCTATCTGATTCCCATTGATAATTGATTTTGAAGAAAGGGGGTTGGTCATAATATTCTCAACAGCTTATAATCAAGTTATAGATACATTTTAGAATAGCTATGCAAGCAAGTGTTAATTGTTCTGAATCTCGAATACTACAACTGCCTCCATCGATTTCGAGTTCACTGGATTCAGTAAAAGTGCGATCCCAATCGAGCTTTGTGATCATAGGTGCTAATGGTTCGGGAAAAACTCGTTTTGGCGTTTGGATTGAATTCAGTTCACGAGCAAGAGATTTAGTGCATCGAATTGCAGCGCAAAAATCTCTTTCCATACCGGATTACTTTTCTACATCTTCCCTGAATGCTGCAACAAATCTTCTTCGATATGGTTATCATAAAGAGAATTTAAACGATGAACAAACTACACCGTACAAAAGACGATTAACCTGTAGGTACACTGGTTGTCCTGAGATTGGTAAATCTTTGACTAAATGTCGATGATTTTGGTGGAGTTTATCGCTCTCTAAGCCACAATGAGGACAGGTTGCTTTTTTATTTTTCGATTCGACTGGTCAAACTATACCGATATTTTCTAGGTGTCGATAGCCTTGAATACAGGTTCCTTCTAGG
>NZ_JASJFE010000206.1:0-3331 GCF_030067735.1 Microcystis sp. M53598_WE2
TAACGCCAGTAAAAATATTTTGGCCGCAGGGCTTGCGGTGTCAGTCCGGGTCGCGACCATAAGACCAGAACAGAGTAAATCTGTTAAGGCAGGTGCGGAACCCCGCAAGGGAAAGAAGCAGAAACCTAAATCGTGAGGTTTGGGAATCACCGTCCGTTTACGGCGGTGAGGATGTCAATATCAACTGGGAAGGCTCTTGCCCTTAACTGCCACTCTAGAGACGGTAATAAGCACATCTCTAGAGAATTTCTCTAATCCCTAATTAACTTCTCGATCCGCGATAAATGCGATCAGCTTGGGAGGGGTCTAAATAAGTGTAGCCCGGTTTTTGGGTTGAGGAGCCATTCTTTTTCGCCACAGTATTAACCGCAGGAGTCGCTTTTTTTACGTCCGCATGAGTCCGGATATAATCCTCAGAAATCTTGAAGGGATGACTATTGGGAAGATGACGACTAGAGGGTAAATTGTCTTCTGCTTCGGGATGGGTAATTTTACTATGGGGAGCGACAAAATCGTGTAGGATGGGATCATAGGCTAAAATTTCGCCAGTTTCAATCCGAAAAATCCAACCGTGTAGAGATAATTTACCCTGATGTAATCGGGAACGAATAATTGGATAGCTTTGCAAATTACTTAACTGGTTGAGAACATTTTCTGCTACTGTCACCTCGATCAGTTCTTCTCCTTCTAGTTCTTTGTAATTATCCTTAACTAAACGTCGAGTAGCTTCTGCTTGCTTTAACCAATCGTAAACTAAAGGCATTTCATCGGCCAGACTTTGCAATTTTAATAAACCTTTCATCGCTCCACAATGGGAGTGACCGCAGATAATCACTTGCTCGATGCCGAGAGCGTTGATAGCATATTCTATAGATGCACCTTCACCACCATTGGTTGCTCCGTAGGGAGGAATTATATTCCCCGCATTACGAATTACGAATAATTCCCCCACCTCCGCTTGGGTAATTAGGTTAGGATCGATCCTGGAATCGGAACAGGTGATAAACAGGATTCTCGGTTTTTGTCCGTGGGAGAGTTGCTCAAATAATTGCCGATGTTCATCAAAATAACCACTCTGGAACTTTTCTAGTCCCTGTAGGAGTTTCTTCATAATAATTTTTCTGGTTTAGTTTGATCGCTATTGAGTCGATCCTTTCAGCATTATCGGGCATGAGATAACAGCAATGCAACCGGCCAGATTAGCGATCGCTATCGACGGCGAGATCGGTTATATTTTGTTAAGATAAGATGCAGACTGTATCTAAGCAAATTTTATTCTATGGAAACTGCAACAATTTTGGGTATTTCGATCGCTGCCGCTTTGGTGGGGATTACCGTTTTAGCTCTTTATACCGCTTTTGGACCGCCAGCTGCAGAATTAAGCGATCCTTTTGAAGATCACGAAGATTAATTCTTTAATAACCATGTAGCTATCTGCCAAGGAAAAAGTTGCTCGACGGGATCGATCGCTCTTTCTAAACCGTCGATCGATTCTTTTATTGTTAATTGTAATTGATTTTGCCAATCAATAACAGCGTTTTCTCCCTGACATTCATAAACGCGCATTACCCAACCCCGAAAGGATGTTTCACTTTGTTTTAAACTCATTAAAATTAAGTTATCGGCCGAGAATTTTAACCATTGTGCCACGGGTGGCAACTGGTTTGATTGAGAAGAATTAGTAATAAAAACAACGGTGACAGGTGAGTTTAACTGCCAAGCGTGATGGACAGTTTTCGCCGTTTTCCAGTTACCTTGATGGGGATATATTGCATAGGTAAATTCTTGTTTCCCCAGAGCCGCCTCGGGATCGGGCCATCGGGGACTTCTCAACAGAGTTAATCGCAGTTGCCGGTTAGTAGCATCATAGCCATATTTATTATTATTTAAAAGACTAACCCCGTAGTTTGCCTCTGTATCGGTTAAATCCGCCCATTTATGACCGTAAACTTCCCATTTTGGTGATTCTGGTTCGTGGGAACGCTTGATCGCACCACAGGCAATTTCATAGGTGGTAAAATCGCTGTTTAGGGTAAGAGGAAAAGCGGTTTTTACTAAAGTATGTTCTTGCCGCCAATTAACCATAGTTTTAATCTGGAGAATAGGAGAATCTTTTTCTAAGATATAATCTTGACAAAATTCCGAATCAGCTAAACTTCTGATCACGCGAATCTGCCAGCGCAAGGGACCACATTCTAAGCATTCGATCGATTTTAATACTGTTTTAGGTAAGGGATATTGTTGATAATTCGGATCGATATTCCAAGCGTCCCAATATTGCCCTTGATCTTTAAATCCCTGTAATTGGTTCCCCGCAGCTTGCAGGATTTCTTTTTGATTAATTATATCGAATATACTATCTATATCCCCCGTTTCCGAGTTAATAGTAACTTTAAGCAAGCCATTATCTAAAATAAATTGGCAGTTAGTTAAATTTTTCTCGGTTGCTTGCTGATTGGGAACTAACCAAAATAACTTATAACCCACAGCAGGAATATTTTCAGCGAGAAATAATAGGTGATTGTCGTGGGATAATTGCGAAGGACAGAGACAATTATTTAAGTCATAAACCGAGCAATTTACAGATTCTACAGCTAAAGAGATAACCTGGGATCTTTCCCAGTTAAGAGAATTAAAAACTAGAAAAGGTTTTGCTTGAGGATGGGGGGGATTAGGTAAATTAATTTGAGTGGCAATTGCTTGTAAAGCTTGATCTAAAATTGCTTCACCTGTGCTGATAACTTGCTGCCATAACTGATTGGCATCCCTAAACACTTCGGGTATAGAAGTACCAGGCAGTATATCATGAAACTGATTTAATAAAACCTTTTTCCAGGCGGATTCTATCTCGACTTTCGGATAGGGAATCTCTAGTAAAATATTAGCCAGAGAAGACCATAATTCTCCTTGATACAAGAGGATTTCACAGTAACGATTATAAGCCTTTTGGTCGGCGTGGGTAGTATAACAACCCCGATGGAATTCTAGATATAATTCATCATCCCAGATAGGGAGATTACTTGTCTCCAGACTGTCCAGATAAGTTGTTGCTTGGCTAAATTTTAACTGGGGGAAAAAAGGAGATTTTTGCCAACGTTGGGCCACCTCTAACATATCACGAGTCGGGCCGCCGCCATGGTCGCCAACACCGGGCAGCCAAAAAATATCTTTTAAGCCGGTTTGCCGTTCCCAATTGAGAGCATGATCGGTCATAATAATTGGGTTAGTATCCATAACTCCGGCAACATTGGGAGGAGACATTAGGGAAAGAATTTTACTGCCATCGGGAGATTGCCACCAGAAAAAACCGTGGGGAAATTTAGTCGTATCA
>NZ_JASJFE010000039.1:0-1827 GCF_030067735.1 Microcystis sp. M53598_WE2
CGCAACTCTGTCCGGTCGATTGTCCCCGTCCCTGCGAAAAAATCTGTCCCGCTTATGCTATCGATAGGGGAGGAGTGATTGAGCAGCGCTGTTATGGTTGCGGTCGCTGCTTACCCGTTTGTCCCCGGCAAATAATCGAGACAAAATCCCGTGTCTGTCAACCCCAAGAAATTATCCCCTTAATTATCGAAATGGGAGTCGATGCGATCGAAATTCATACCCAAGTCGGTCATGGAGAGGAATTTGCTCGACTCTGGCAAGCGATCGCACCTGTCAGTAAAAACCTAAAAATCCTCGCCATAAGTTGCCAAGATCATGAATATATCATTGATTACCTCCACTATCTGCGAGAAACTATTTCACCCCTAAGCTGTCCTCTGATTTGGCAGACTGACGGCCGACCGATGAGCGGCGATATCGGCAAAGGAACCACCCACCCGGCCATTAACATGGCCAAAAAAGTCCTCTGTGCCAATCTAGCCGGATTTGTGCAGTTAGCTGGGGGAACCAATGACCATACCGTGACCAAATTACAGCAACTGGGACTGAGAGAAAAAATCGCTGGTATTGCCTATGGAAGTTACGCCCGTTCATTGATTTTGCCAATTTTAGAGCATTTAGACCAGCCTAACCTTGAAAATGACCCCCAAGCCCACCAAGAAGCCGTTAAAGCCGCTTCTATTCTCGTTGCTCAATTGAAGGCCTAGCCTTGGTCAAAAAACTATAATATTTTTTAAATTGACAACTAACCCCTAAATGTGTTAGACCCCAAGAAAATCTTGGCAATAAAAACAGCCAATTATCGCCAAAACCTTTTACTATTAATGCCAGAAACCCTACCCTCCTCTCGGATGCCAGTGACCGACGATTTAAACAAACTCTTGGCAATTCTACCCGCGCGGATTCGCGGCAAAATCGAGGAACACCCGCGGCAGCATCAACTGATCGAAGTAGTTATGGATTTGGGACGCATACCAGAAGCGCGTTTTCCCGATGGGGCGATCGATCTGGGGGACGAACCGATCTCAAAAGAAGAAATCCAGTATTCGATCGCCCGGGTGGGCAGTTTTAGCGGCGATAATCGCGCCGGGATTGAACGCACCCTGCACCGCATCAGTGCCATTCGCAATCGAGACGGGGAAATTATCGGTTTAACCTGTCGTATCGGTCGGGCCGTTTTCGGTACGATCACCCTGATTAACGACCTAGTGGAAACGGGTAAATCCCTGCTGCTGCTCGGTCGTCCGGGGGTAGGGAAAACCACCGCTCTCCGGGAAATAGCCCGAGTTTTAGCCGACGACCTCAATAAACGGGTAGTGATTATCGACACCTCCAACGAAATCGCCGGGGATGGAGATATTCCCCATCCGGCCATCGGTCGCGCTCGTCGGATGCAGGTGGCCCGTCCGGAATTGCAGCATCAAGTCATGATCGAAGCAGTGGAAAACCATATGCCGGAGGTGATCGTGATCGATGAGATCGGTACGGAATTAGAAGCTCTGGCCGCTCGCACGATCGCCGAACGCGGGGTGCAGTTAGTGGGAACCGCCCACGGCAATCAACTGGAAAATTTAATTAAAAACCCGACTTTATCGGATTTAGTCGGGGGAATTCAGGCAGTAACTCTCGGAGACGAAGAAGCGCGCCGCCGGGGTTCTCAGAAGACCGTTTTAGAACGCAAAGCACCCCCCACCTTTGAGATTGCCATCGAAATGTTGGAACGTCAGCGCTGGGTCATCCACGAAGACGTATCTACCACTATCGACCAACTGCTGCGGGGACGGGAAGCAATTGCCCAAATCCGTTGGGTGGACGAGGAGGGGAAAG
>NZ_JASJFE010000833.1:0-1783 GCF_030067735.1 Microcystis sp. M53598_WE2
CCCTTTAGTTTGAAAAGAATTCGCCTTCGCCTAGGTTTATAGTTTAGTAGATACTTAATAGAAAATATGAATAGCTCTAGAAAATTTCTGATTTGTAAAGGTTCCTCTGGCATGGGAAACCGAATTCTGGCCGCCTGTGGTGCAATAATCTATAGTGAAATTAGTAATCGCCAGTTAGTTATTGATTGGCGGGATAATACTTATTGTCATGACGATATCAACTCCTTCCCTCTATTTTTTAACTGTCCAAAGACCGTTTCAGTAGAATCTATACCTGATACCAAGTCTGTCTATCCTGAGATATGGATTGATAAGTTAGATCAATCTTTTGGTGGACTAAGAAAAGATTTAAGGATTTCGGATCAATCTATGTCGGTTGAATTATCTAGAACAAATTATGAGAGTGAGATTCTGGTTTTCTGTGCCTATACTCATAAAATCAACCAGATGAGACAACTTTTTCATGGGAAGTTCGATTACTTGGCAAAAATGGATGATCGTACTATTATCAAACAGGTATTAAACTCTCATCTAAGCCTGAAACCTGAAATTATTCAGTCTATCGAAGATTTCCGATCATCTTACTTTGGAGTGAATACCCTAGGCGTTCATGTCAGATACACAGACATGAAGATTCCTTTAGATAAGCTAATTACTAATACTAAAAAAATCAACAAAAACAATAAATTTAACAGCATTTTCTTGGCTACAGATTCTCAAGAAGTTGTTGAAAAATTTCAAGAGGAGTTCCCAAATATTATCACCACACCAAAATGGTTTCCACCATCGGGAGAAAGAATGCACCAGAACTGGGATCAATGTCCCGATCGCATTCAAAATGGCATAGAAGCATTAATGGATATGTATTTGTTAGCCAGTTGTAATGATTTGATTTTTTCTTCACAGTCCTCCTTTGGTTTAGTGGCATCAATCCTAAGTAAAGCCAGTAAACAACATCTCCACGATGTTAATTCTTCTTCATTCATTGAAAAAGTCAAAGCGAAAATTAGAGGTATTGCCAAATAGTTTGTACGAGCAATTAACCCGAACCAACCTTAATGATGTCTATGCCATGGCAAACTTGGGGAGTTACCAACTAATGCTTAATTCTCTCAATCGCCTTTTCTCCCCTTTAGTATCTAGCGTTTTTACTACCATAATTATCTCCAGTTGTCAAGGTGCAAATGTATTAACTTCGGCGAATAATTCCCAGACCAATCAATGGCAAAAAGTGACCGTAATCGAGGGTTTAGAGCATCCTTGGTCGATGGTTTGGCTACCTAACGGGGAAATCCTCATCACAGAGCGCCCCGGTCGTTTAAGAGTAGTTAGAGAGGGCAAATTAGACCCAAAAGCCATCGCTGGAGTTCCCGAAGTTTTTGCCGTCGGACAAGGAGGACTGCTCGATGTGGCAATTCATCCCCAATTTGCCCAAAATCGCTGGATTTATCTAACTTATGCCCACGGAGACCAGGAGGCTAATCGTACCCGCGTCGCTCGTGCGGTTTATCTCAAATGTCGGGGTGAAGACCCTCGCACTTAGCGACGGGATGAAACCCCGACCAATATAAAACAGCGAAGCACGACTAAAATCTTGACAATCTATGCTGTACAGGTTAATATAAAATAAGTTGTTTGAGGTCGATAAGCAATGATTGTCTTAGAAATGAAAGCCGTGGTTAAACCAAGTCAGTGTTCTGCCATTGATGAAGCTATTCGTACAGTACAATTCATCAGAAACAAAGCATTAAGGCTTTGGATGGATGCCAAGAGGGAAGATAAA
>NZ_JASJFE010000403.1:0-4263 GCF_030067735.1 Microcystis sp. M53598_WE2
AAAAGCCTCTTTAATTGATTCTTTTATCGTTCTTATTATCGCCGCTTTATTAGGTGGTTATATCTGTTTTCGCTTACAACAATGGTCAACTTTTCAAGATTTAAACCTTGATTTTGATATACCCAAAGAAATCTGGGTTTACTATGCAGCAGGATTAAGTGCAGCTGGAACAACAATTATCGGGGTTGCTTTATTTGTAGCAGCAATTATCTATAATATTCAAGCCAAACTTAACTTTACTCACGAACATATTGCCATCCTGACTGCTCTCGGTTTAGGAATAGTGATTAAATGGTTATATTATGTTTTCTTAGAATATCTTTTTAAAGCCACTATTGGTAAAATGTTTTTTGATTTATCCGTCACCGATAGCCAAGGCCGACGCATATCTTTTGCAAGAGCAAATCGCCGCTACTTACTAAAATTTATCTCCACTGCTCCCTTATATTTGGGCTTTTTACTGGCAGCCTGGACAAAGAAAAAACGCGCCCTTCATGACATGATTTCTGGTACACAAATCCGCAAAAAAAAGTAACCAGAACCTAGAAAAGTAGGGAGATGGGAGCAGGACGATAGGATAAAATCAACTACAATAGGGACAAGATATTCCTGCTTGATAATTGGGGGATTGTTTATCTTTTTCATCGATGGGATGACCGCAAGCGGGACACATTTCATAATGTCCTACCTCTAAATTAGCTGTTAGTGCTACTCTTTGATCGAAAACAAAACATTCTCCTTGCCAAAGACTCTGATCGGGACTAACTTCTTCTAAGTATTTCAAAATACCTCCCTCTAGCTGATAAACTTGAGAAAAGCCTTGATTTAATAAAAAAGCTGCCGCCTTTTCACAGCGAATTCCCCCCGTACAAAAAAGAGCTATTTTCTTATTGTTAATAGGATCAAAATTGTCGTGAATATACTCGGGAAATTGGCGAAAATGCTGGATTTCTGGGTTAAGCGCTCCCGCAAAAGTACCGATCGCCACTTCATAATTATTACGCGTATCGATAACTACCACGTCCGGCTCTTTCAGCAATTGGTTCCACTCTTCAGTTTTGAGATGAATTCCTGTTTTTTCGAGAGGATTAGCCTTGGCTTGACCAAAAGTGACAATTTCCTTTTTTAAGCGAATTTTTAAGCGTTGAAAGGGCAAATAATCACAAACAGACTCTTTCACCTCTAGATTAGCTAAACGAGTATCGGTTTTTAACCAACTAATCACCTCTGCGATCGCTTGACTGTTCCCGGCGATCGTTGCATTAATCCCCTCGGCTGCCAGAAGAATAGTTCCTTTAATTCCTCTTTCTTGGCAGTATTTTTGTATTTCTGGCTGTTTTTGACGATAATCTGACAAAGCCACAAACTGGTAAAAAGTGGCGACTAGATAAGACATGGCAGGCAAGGGAAAAATTAACTTGTAATATTTTTCACTATAGGTTATAATAACGAGAGTGTCTCAAAAACCAGATCGGGGGTTTAGCTCAGTTGGTAGAGCGCCTGCTTTGCAAGCAGGATGTCAGCGGTTCGAGTCCGCTAACCTCCATAGCATCTCCCCCATAGTCCTGACTGATTCACTTTTGCTTGGTGATTAGCCCAAGTCTTTTTGGGAAGACAATTAGCTAGGGTTTGCTGAAAAAATCTAAAAACTTTGTTGGGTAAGACTTTTAAACCTTTTATCAATCAAAAAGTACCAGATATGGGAGTGATCGGGGGGAAATTTCCTGGACTTTTTCCCTGAAAATTAGGTAATTGACCCCCTCAAAATCGGTAAAACCCTACACCCCACACCCCACACCCTGTCCCCACGGAAAACTTTTTCAGCAGACCCTAGTTAATTATTAAATGATGTCTCGTACCTATCAAGCTACTGGAATCAATCTACAAGGAATGGCCTTCGGAGAAGCCGATCGCCTCTTAACTATTTTGACCGCCGAGTATGGTTTAATTAGAGCCATCGCTCCAGGTGCGCGCAAGTATAAATCTTCCCTCCGGGGTAGAAGTGAACTATTTGTGGTCAATAATCTGTTGATAGTCGCAGGAAAATCCCTAGATAAGGTCGTTCAAGCTGAAACTATCGAATCTTATCCCAAATTAAGTCAAAATCTCGCCAAACTCACCGTTAGTCAATACCTCTGTGAACTGGTTTTGGCGATCGCCCTGAGCGAACAACCCCAGAGGGAATTATACGAATTAATCTGCGGCCATCTGGCCAGAATTGAAGTCCTCGACGAGAATCAATACATACTTCCCTACCTTTGTCAAGCAATTTTTCATTTCTTAATAATTGCCGGCTTAGTGCCGCAAGTCCATAACTGCCTGTTGACGGGAAAAGCCTTAATTGGGGACAATTGCCTAGGATTTAGTTTCGAGGCAGGGGGCATAATAGATCTAGCTGCCCTCACAGAAACAATCAACCCGCCCAAAATCGATAGTAAACTGACGTTGCAAGAACTGCAATTACTGCAATGCCTAGGAAAAACAGATTTTCCCCCAGAAGAAAACCTTGCCTCAGAACTAGCTTGGATTAACCTCGATCGCCTGCTGCGCCGCTATACTCAATATCATCTCGGAAAAACTTTTCGCTCCTCGGCATTAGTTGAGGGTTTATCTCCCTTAGAATTTTAAACAGATAGCAAAAATCATCATAATGCAACTGTTTGACTCAGAAACTGACGACGCTACGTCTAGCGACTCCTCCACTCCTGTTTTTAATTCTTCCGATTCCTCACCGAGGCAATCCGACGCAGAAACCATGAACCGCTTGCCTAAACGTGCGCCCAAATCCAATCCTAGTCAGGGTTTTGCCCCAGTGCTAAAAAACCCGCGCTTTCTCATTCTCTGGGCGGGGGGAATTTTTTCCCAATTAGCGGATAAATTCTATTTAGTCCTGATGATCTCCCTAATTGCCACCCATTACCAAGAAGCCGATCAGTCGATTAGTGGCTGGGTATCGGCGATAATGATTGCTAATACAATTCCGGCGGTGTTAGTGGGTTCGGTGGCGGGTGTATACGTTGATAGATGGTTAAAAAAACAAGTTTTAGTTATTTCTAACCTTTTACGCGGGGCTTTTGTCCTCCTCATTCCCCTATTATTGTGGTTAGTGCGCGAGCAAACTTTAGCCGTTCCCCTCGGTTGGCTACCGGAAGGTTTAAGAAATTGGCATTACCGGCTACAGGGAGAATTTAATTTACCCTTCGGTTTTTTCCTGTTGTTAGTCATTACTTTTCTTGTCTCCACCTTAACCCAATTTTTTGCCCCCGCCGAACAATCTACCCTGCCATTAGTGGTAAAACGTCGTCATCTTCTACCCGCTAATTCCCTCAACACTTTAACCACCATGGCGGTATTAATTATCGGTTTTGCCATCGGTGAACCTCTATTAGCTTTTGCCGATAGCATTTTTGGCACGAGAGCTGGACAATTTGATATTGGCAAAGTGATGATTGTCGGTGCTTTTTATATAATTGCCGGTTTAATTCTAATTATCCTGCGAACTAACGAAAAATATGTCATTCCTACCGCAGAACAGCCCCATGTTTGGGAAGATATCCGCGACGGCATTCGTTACCTCAACAAAAATCATAAAGTTCGTAACGCCCTGATTCAATTAGTCATCTTATTCTGTATTTTTGCCGCTCTATCGGTATTAGCCGTCAGTATGGCGGAAAAACTACCCGGGTTAAAAGCTTCTCAATTCGGCTTTTTATTAGCCTCCTGTGGTGCAGGAATGGCAGTTAGTGCGATTACTTTGGGTTATTGGGGCCAAAAATTCTCCCACACCCAATTAAGTCTCTGGGGTTCCCTGGGTATGGCGGCAGCTTTAATCGGTTTATCTCTATCCACAAAGAGTTTAATTTTAGCCTTCGCTATGACCGCTTTATTAGGGATTTTTGCCGCTTTAGTCGGGGTTCCCATGCAAACTACCCTACAGGCAGATACACCCCCCGAAATGCGCGGTAAAGTCTTTGGTTTAGAAAATAATGCCGTTAATATTGCCCTCTCTTTACCCTTAGCTGTCGCGGGTATCGCCGAAACTCAATTCGGACTCCGACCGGTACTATTAGCTTTAGCAGTTATGGCAGTTATCGGCGGCGGTTTTACTTGGTATGTTTCTCGCAATTTATCTAAAGATTAGCGGAACTTTTCAGTTATCAGTTATCAGTAAACAGTAATCAGTAGTTAGGAGTTAGGAGTCAGGAGTTAGGAGTCAGGAGTCAGGAGATTGAATAGAAAACGGGTTTCTTGAAGAAACCCGTT
>NZ_JASJFE010000246.1:0-3478 GCF_030067735.1 Microcystis sp. M53598_WE2
AAAAAACTGCTAGAGGCTGATAGTTTACTGTTATAAGCTTCCCTAGAATCCTCTCGAATACAATGGTATGAATAACAAAATAATCTTAACATTTATAGGCTTGACTTTTTTAGCAAGTTGTGCTGATAGTAAACAGTTTCAATGTCAAAAAATCTATCGGATTGCCAACGAAGTGGCCCAAGAAACCAAATCCTTAACCAACGGTCAAGGGAGAGAAATTGACCAAAAAAGTTGGCTATTAGCCGCCGATAAAATCGAACAGGCCGCAGAAAATATGAAAAAATTAGAAGTGAAGGATACCGAACTAGAGAAATATAAAATCGCCTTCGCTCAAGTTTACGAAGATTATGCCACTGCCACTCGTGAAATAATTCAAGTTATCGAAACTCGCAATAAAAACGGAGCAAAATTAGCACAGGAAAAGGTAAGAAAAGCCGGCCAATTAGAAAAAGAAACTGGCGAAGCTTTTAATACCTATTGTCAAGCACAGTAAAGCAGTTATCAGTTATCAGTTATCAGTTAGAAGGTGTTGGGGTTTTGGGGTATTAGTTAAAATTTCCCCATTTCCCCATTTCCCTATCTCCCCATCACCTCACTTCTGTACTTTAGGGTTTAATTGCGTACAAAGTGCCAACATTTTTACTGCGAGGCATCCTGGAAAAGATGATAAAACCGAATTCTTGCAGATGTTTGACTAAAGCATCGGGACCCTTTTTATGCCATTCCATCATGATAATTTTCATCTGTCCCAATTGACCAGTTGCCGCTAAAGAATCGAGGATTTCGTATTCGGAACCTTCACAATCAATCTTGGCAACAATATCGATGTCGGGATAATCAGAGGTAATACCTTTAAACACATCAGTGAAAGGTTTCAGAATTAAATCGGCTGTAGCGGTTTGTTTTGAGGCAAAAGGTTTTAATTGGTTGTCAATACCAGAAATACCAACACTACCTTTAACATTGTAATCGTATTCGACTTGAATAATTTCATCCCGATCACCGACTCCATAATCAAAAGCTTTAATCTTCTCCGCTAGATTCGGATTGAGGGCAAAATTTCTTAAAGCTTGGTCGTAGGTAGCCTTAAAAGGTTCGTAACTATAGACAGCTTTCACATTAGCTCGATTGGCAAAAAAGAGACTAGCAAAACCCGTATTCATACCAATATCGATCGCTACACAGGGCTTGTCATAGAGGAAATTATATACACCTAAAAGGAAAATTTCATGGGCGATATCTAAATCCTGTCCCGTCTCGATAATTAACTTAACTCCATCGATATCGATAATTAATTCCTGTTGCCCATCGATATAAAATTTACAATCGGCCAGAGTCTTTAAGGCGTTAGCTTTGTTAAAAACTTTGCTACCCAAGAGGAAATCCTGCTTATTTTTGCTTAAACTGATCCCTAGTGGTTTGTAAAAAAGTTGACCAGATTTAGCATCATATGCCACATAATTAGGATTAATATTATGCTCTGCCAACTGACTAGACCAATATTGATCGGCAATATGGGGATAAGTCTTAAATTGTCGATAGCGTTTATGTGCATCTAACAGTTTTTGATAAAGCATTGCTTGTCTAGCCTCGATTTTTTAGGATGGATGAAGGTAATTTTATGGACAAGTCTGACAAAGTTTGATAGGCTTGTCAAGAAAATCCCTCGTCTCTGAGCATCAGAAGTCAGGAAACCCATCTCAAACAAGGTAACACAGACCATCAGGAGTTAACAAGCCTTGAATTACTCTGATTTTATATTTTGGTGGATATTAATCCTTTTTAGCGTTCCTTTCCTAACGGCGCGCTACCTGGCGAAGTCCTTCAATCTCTGGCGAGGTGTTTTTGATGGAGTCGGATTGGCGGCGCTGTCCCTAATCCTGTTTTATTACGCCAGTCGCACCAGTTTCCTCGTTTTCATCGTCTCCCTAGCCTTTAACTACATTATGGTCTGGCTAGTGCTGAAAATGAGCGGCTGGAAAGCGAATCTCCTAGCCACTATCGTTATCGTCATCGATATTCTCGTCCTCGCCTACTTCAAGTATTTCGGCTTTTTTGTGCAGGAAATCATCGGATTGTTCGTTTCTCTCCCCCCTAACTGGAAGGAACTTTCCCCAATTCCCGTGCCTAGCCAAATCCCGCCGGGGGTATCCTTCTATACCTTCCAGATGGTGGCTTTCGTGGTGGACTCCCTACGGGAAAAGAAAAAGAAACCCCTAGCCGTCCTCGATTATGTCAATTTTATCTCCTTTTTCCCCCAAATTGTCGCAGGTCCGATCGAGCGTCGCCGGGATTTATTACCACAAATGGAGGGATTTCGCCTCAAATTTACAGGAGAAAACTTCGAGAAGGGTTTGCGTTGGCTTTCCCTCGGTTTATTTATAAAATTTGTCCTCGCCGATAACATTGCGCCCTACATCGAATTAGATAAGATGATCGATAATGCTTGGTATATCTGGTTTGAGGCCTTTTTATTCACCCTGAGAATCTATTTTGACTTCGGCGGTTATAGCTTTATTGCTGTTGGTTTGGCCTATTTTGTCGGGGTGAGATTAGAATTAAACTTTTTAGCCCCCTATACATCCCAAAGTATTAACGAATTTTGGCGACGTTGGCATATTACCCTTAGCACTTGGTTTCGGGATTATGTATTTTTACCCCTGATGGGTTCCAATAAAAATTGGGCGCCTTTTTATCTATTCATTACCTTTACTCTCTCTGGTTTCTGGCACGGTGCGGCTTGGAATTTCATCTTTTGGGGTGCTTACCACGGGGCATTATTATTATTACTGCGTTATCTAGGCCGACCTTTCTATGCTTTTGTCGGAAAATACGTTTCTCAGCCGCAAATTGTCTCCTGGGCTTTAACGCAATTGGCGGTCATTTTTGGTTGTCTCTTTTTCATGGAGATTAACACCAGAAGATTAATCGGCAAAATGCTGGTTATTGCCAATCCTTTCAATTATTCCTTAGCTAATATCGGGGAAATTTTTAGTTCCTATAGTCTTAATCAAGGAGCAGTTTTAAGCGTCGCTTTAGTTCTTGGTATCATTGTTTTAATCCTCGAACATTTGGCTATTGCTCAGAAAAAGTTTGAATATGAACTATTGTTATCCCCTTGGCTGTCTAAAATATTGCTAGGTTTAACTATTCTCCTAGCTTCCACTAATACCGGTGACTTTATTTACTTTGAATTCTGATGAATACTAAATCCTTTAACCCTTTCCCCTGGTTAGCCTCTCTGGGAGTCGCTTGGTCCCTCGGCTTTGTTTATAATGTCATCTACGGCGGCGAATTAAGCTGGTTGCGGATGATGTACGAGGAAAAATCAGCGATCGCAGCCAAGGTCGAAGGACCGCGGCGTTTAATCGTCACGGCGGGATCGGGGGCGCATTATACCATAAATTCGGAATTAATGGCCAAAGAATTGGGAATGCCCGTGGTTAACCTCGGTTTACAGGGGGATATCGGTTTAAAT
>NZ_JASJFE010000319.1:0-2074 GCF_030067735.1 Microcystis sp. M53598_WE2
AAACCATAATAAACCATAAACAAAAATCAATTATTAAAATTGATTCTAATCTATACCAAAGAAACTCTATGGACAGCTTGCCGCCCAAGACTAACCAGTTTTCAGATACTCAGGAGCCAGCAGCGAGTCCATCTCAGCGCCAAGCAGTGCCGGTAAATTATGAGTACAGCCTCAATCTGCCGGAATTACTCAACCAGTTTGACTTGTCGGTGTTGATTTCCACCTACCAAGCGGGACGAGTGGCCAGCATTGGCACTTATCAAGGACAAATGCGGGTGAGTTTCGCCCATTTTGACCAAGCAATGGGTTTAACCCGAACTGCTACCGGAATTGCTGTGGGCGCTCGTCAGGCAATTTGGAATTTACCCGCTAATCGAGAGATTGCCCCCCAGATTAAACCCGAAGGGGAACAGGATATCGCCTTTTTGGCCCGCTCCTCTCACCTCACCGGCCCGATTATGGGTCATGATTTGGCCTTTGGCAGTAATCGCCTTTGGGTGGTCAATACCCTATTTAACTGTCTGGCAACCATCGAAGGAAATTGGAGTTTTCTCCCCCAGTGGAAACCGCCTTTTATTACCGAGTTAGTCCCCGGAGACCGCTGCCACCTCAATGGCTTGGCTATGGCTGAAAATAGCGGCACTCCCGCCTATGTAACGGCATTGGGGGAAACCAACCAGGAAAGCCTCTGGCGAGAGAATAAGGCCCAGGGCGGATGCTTGATTGATGTGGCTAGAGGAGAGGTGATTCTGCGGGGTTTAGCTATGCCCCATTCTCCCCGCCTTTACCAGGGTAATCTCTATTTCCTCAATTCCGGTTATGGAACCTTGAACCGTTGGCATCCCCAAACTGGTAGCACGGAAATCATCGCCGAATTGCCCGGTTTTACCCGGGGTTTGGACTGTTGGGAAGGTCACGCCTTTGTCGGGTTGTCCCAAATCCGGGAAACTGCGATTTTTGGCGGTTTACCCCTGGATGAGCGGCGTAATCAATTGCGGTGCGGGTTGGCTATTGTCAACCTGGCCACCAGTCAACTGGTGGCCACTTTTTGGTTCAATAGCGGCGTGGAGGAGGTTTTTGCCGTCTCTGTCCTGCCGGGCTACCGCAACCCGGCGCTAATTGGACCGGATACCGACCTCGACGGCACTCAATCCGTCTGGATGGTGCCTTCTTTAATTGTTTAATTTTTACTCTTTATTCAGGAAAAAATCATGTCAACTCCTTTTTTGGTTAAAGATATCTTCCCTGGTTTATCTGGTTCCTTCCCCGGCTATCCGACGGCATTATATAGTTTTACCAATAAATGTCAGAACAAAGATGTAGATGTAGGTTGCTCTAATGGGAAGTTTTGTGACGACAAGTAGCATTGATGATATTTATGGGGAATAATAGATTTAGATGAGTGCCTAACTTTCCAATTGGTAGCGACTCGCCATGAACCAAACAACTGCCAATTATGATGAACCCTGGAAAGAAGCATTAACCGAGTATTTTGAAGCGTTTTTACATTTCTTCTTTCCTGAAGTTCACCTAGAAAACGGGTTTCTTTAAGAAACCCGTTTTCTGGACTTGTGGCCATCGCCTTCTCGCCATGACCCGCTAAAATTGTCATTGTGAGGGAGTAATTGAGAGACAATCTTCAGAAACCCGTTTTCTGGACTTATGGCGAATCACCTGAATCAGTGAACAGTTGTTAGCCTTTTGGTAACTGATTCAGGTAATTGCATTTGCGTCTCTTGGTTATAATTCACAAACAGGCTATAATGTTAGTAAAACAACGTTAATCTCTAAGGTTTATCAATGACTCAAATATTGATCGAAATTCCCGACGAATTAATATCTCGTTTGCAAGAACAAAAATCCTCGGTTCAAGAGATTGTTATCAAAGCTTTGGAAAATTATGTTCAAGCTGAATTACCAGATATTACCAAGACTCGTACTTGGGAACTTTGTGGAAGTTTAGAAATTGTCCAACCTGAGCCTAAATATATTATCGGACAAGATAATCGGGGTCAAGTTGTAACTAACTACGCTGAAAACATCGATGAAATTATTTATTAAAAATTGTGGACAA
>NZ_JASJFE010000620.1:0-9019 GCF_030067735.1 Microcystis sp. M53598_WE2
AGTCAATAAATAACTTTGGCTTATATTTGTCAGAAAATAGAACTCCTGCAAAAATCCCACATCTACCATTGGATTCAGGAGACAGGATTCAGGAGACTCCGAGACTATTTTTATTTATTCTCCCTTCTCCCCACACCCCACACCCCACACCCCACTCCCCACTCCCCACACCCCACACCCCACACCCCACACCCCACACCCTGCTCCCTTCCCCGATCAATGGCAAAAATCCAGCTTAAAACCCCAAAATCAGAGCATCTTGCCGCCATGGTGGCACTCGATCGCACCAGTCTCGGCGGTATCTGGACGTTATCGGGATATCAACGGGAATTAGACAGCCCCAACAGTGAATTATTAATTCTTACCCTGGACCGGGATAGCGAAACCCTAATCGGATTGGCTTGTTTTTGGGCAATTCTCGAAGAAGCGCATATTACCCTCCTGGCAATTTATCCCGACTATCAAAGACAAGGATTAGGAAAACTGCTTCTCTACAAACTGCTTGAAAAGGCTGTACAAAGACAACTGGAAAGGGCTACGCTAGAGGTAAGGGTATCGAACCAGTCAGCAATCGCACTCTACGAGCATTTTGGCTTCCGCATCGCTGGAGAGCGTAAAAATTATTATCCGCAAACTGGCGAATCAGCCCTAATTTTCTGGCGCAACGATCTACAAACGGCCGCTTTTCAGGAACAATTAAGCAAGTGGCGACAAGAAATCCTCTCAAGACTGGTGCGGGGAAAGTGGCAATTAGAGGAAGAAACCAGAGCCAAAATAGATACCATGGGGATGCAATGATTACCTACAAGCTTAAATCAGGTCGAGGTTAGGGAAAAATGAGGATTTTAGTGTTGGCGTGGGAATTTCCACCGCGATTAGTGGGCGGTATCGCCCGTCATGTCGCTGAACTCTATCCCGAAATCGTCAAACTCGGTCATGAAGTCCATTTAATCACGATCGAATTCGGTCAGGCCCCCAGTTACGAACTGGTCGAAGGCATTCACATCCACCGCGTCCCCGTACCCCCCGGCAATGACTTTTTCCATTGGGTGGTCAACATGAATAACAGCATGGGGCAACGGGGCGGCAAACTAATCGCCGAATACGGAAAATTTGACCTTGTTCATGCCCACGATTGGTTAGTAGGGGATGCGGCCATTGCCATGAAACATCTCTTTAAAATACCCCTGATTGCCACTATTCACGCCACGGAATACGGACGTTATAACGGACTGCACACCGACACCCAACGCTATATCGGCAGCAAAGAGGGAACCCTCGTCTATAATGCTTGGCGCGTTATCGTCTGTACCAGCTATATGCGTCATGAAGTCCATCGGGCTTTGGGCGCCCCCTGGGATAAAATCGATGTGGTTTATAACGGTATTCGGGCCGAGAAAAAGCAAAGAGACCCTAACTTTGATTACCAAGCTTTTCGTCGTCAATATGCCGAAGATTACGAAAAAATCGTCTATTACGTCGGGCGTATGACCTTTGAAAAGGGGGTTTCGGTGTTACTCAACGCTGCCCCAAAAGTCCTCGGCCAGACTGGGGCTAAAACTAAATTTGTCATTATCGGTGGCGGCAATACCGACAAACTCAAACAACAGGCCTGGCATCTCGGTATCTGGCATCATTGTTATTTTACGGGCTTTATGTCCGATGAAAACCTCGATCGCTTCCAAACCGTGGCCGATTGTGCCGTTTTTCCCAGTCTTTACGAACCTTTTGGTATTGTCGCCTTGGAAAGTTTCGCCGCTAGGGTTCCCGTGGTAGTTTCCGATACCTGCGGTTTTCCCGAAGTTGTCCGTCATGGCCAAACGGGAATTGTCACCCGCGTCAATAATCCTGATTCCCTCGCTTGGGGCATTTTAGAGGTTTTAAATCATCCTGAATACGCCCAAGAATTAGTTAATAACGCCTACGAAGACCTAGAAAAACGCTTTCATTGGGCAAATTTAGCCCGTCAAACCGAGACAGTATATGGTTTGGTTGTCCAAGAACGACAACTGGTAGAATGGCGTTAATCAGGGAGCGGTTTTTTAGCCGTCAGCCGTCAGTATTAGGGGTCAGTTTATGTTCTAAAATAACAAAGGCACAACTTAACTTCTCTAACTATGACTATGAAAGCAGCTGAAATTATGACCACGGAGGTGGCCAAGATTAAAGGTTCTGAAACCGTTGCCAAAGCAGTACAATTGATGAGAGAAAAGAACATTAGAACTCTCATTGTTGATCGCCGTCACGATGAAGATGCTTACGGAATTATCACCGAAACCGATATTGTCTATAAAGTCGTCGCTTTCGGTCAAGATCCGCAAAAAGTGCGCGTCTATGAAGTGATGAGCAAACCCTGCATCGTGATTAATCCCGACCTCGGGGTTGAATATGTAGCTCGCTTATTTGCTAATACTGGTATTCGTTTCGCACCGGTAATTAAAGGTGATTTGCTCGGTGTTATATCTGTTAGTGACATCCTCCATAAAGGTAACGCCGTCGAAAAGCCCCGCAGTCTTGATTTAGAAGCGGAGATTATCAAAGCTAGAGATATTGCCCGGGCAGTATGTGCTGAAAAAGGGGGAAATTCTCCCGATTGTGCCGCAGCTTGGGATGTTGTTGAGGAATTACAGGCAGAATTGGCACACCAACGCGCTAAAAAACCGGAAAAAACCTATTTTGAGGAATACTGTCAAGAAAATCCCGATGCTTTTGAAGCTCGTATTTATGACACCTAATCCCCATGGCTTTGAGGTATTCTCCGATACCTCAAACTTTTTAATCCGGCAAAAGTAGTGTATAAAGGTTTTATTTACTAATAATCGAGGAAAAACTATGGCCGATCTATTTGTCATCGCCTATGAGGACGAATTTAAAGCAGAAGAAGTTCGTTTAACTTTGGCTAAACTGCAACAGGAACATCTCATCGAGCTAGAAGATGCTGCCGTAGTGGTTAAAAACAAAGATGGCCAGATTAAACTCAAGCAAGCGGTCAATTTAACGGCAGCGGGAGCCGCTAGTGGCAGTTTCTGGGGATTATTAATCGGAATGCTCTTTTTATCCCCTTTATTAGGGGCCGTCCTCGGTGCTGCTGGTGGTGCTTTGGGAGGTGCTTTAAGTGATATCGGTGTGGATGACAATTTTATGCGCGAATTGGGAGAAACCCTGCAGCCCAGTACCTCTGCTCTCTTTGTTCTCGTCCAAAAAGTTACCCCCGATAAAGTCCTCGATGAAGTGGCCCCCTACGGAGGTAAAGTGTTACGCACTTCTTTGACCAAAACCGACGAAGCGGAATTACAGAAAGTTCTCGACCAAAGAGGTGTTAAACCCGAAACCGTTTAGGATATGGGTCCATAAAAGCCAGAAAAAGGGAATATATTTCCCTTTTTACTGTTTGAACAAGAATGGGTTTAGCATGACAACCACAGCAGCTATAAAATAAGAAACAATCAATAATTAGGGCTTGCTGAAAAAGTTTTTCGGTGGTGGCAGGGTGTGGGGTGTGGGGTGTGGGGTTTTATCGATTTTCAGGTGGTCAACTACCTAATTTTCAGGGAAAAAGTACCTGAATTTTCCCCCCAATCACTCCAATGGTCGGCACTTTTTGAGGTCAAAAAAGTCTAAAAACCTTATCCAACAAGGTTTTTAGATTTATTCAGCAAACCCTAATTATTAATGAACTTTAAGCTTCGATCGAGAATAAAAGTGCTTCAGTATCGTAGTATTTATTCGTTAATCCCATTGATTGCATTCCTAATCTTTCGGTGACACGAATTGAGCGATAATTATCGGGATTAACCACCGCGTAGATAATCGGCAATTGTAAGGTGATTAAGCCGTATTCTAGAATAACTTTAGCCGCTTCGGTCATATATCCTTGTCCCCAATAATCGCACCGTAAATGCCAACCAATTTCGATATCTGGGGTAGGATAACCGTGGTTATCGGGCAAATTCTGTAAAATTATCGAACCGATAATCTGATTATTTTTTCGATCGATCATTGCCCACCAATCGCTGCCATTACCCTGATTACGAATAGTTGGTAATCTTTCGGAAAAATGGGCATTTAAACTCTCAATATCCGTGGCTAACTGACGAATTCTCGGTAAAAAATCAGTGACTTCGGAATTTTGATAGATCTGAAAAAAAGACTCTTTGTCTGCGGGTAGTTGCCAAGGACGGAGAATTAGGCGCTCGCTTTTCATTGTTTTTGTGAGCAAATTATAGCAATTCTTTTTCTGAGATTAGGGATTATTGTCAATAAAAAAACTTCTAAATCCTACGGCTAGTAAGGAACCACTTAGGACAGTTATCAATGTCCAAATTTGATTTTTTTGGGTTCCTTCGACTTTCTCTAAGCGTTTATTCATGTCATCAAATTTACTATCAAGAGTTTTAATATCACCTTTAACTTCCGTGAGTTCAATCTTTAAATCGGTAGTATCTTTTTGAACAGTTTTGACATCAGCTTTCATTTCCGCTTGTCCATTCTCGATCACCTTCAATCGATTGTCAACCTCAATCAGTCGAGTTTCCATGGTAGTGAGTCGAGTTTCCATGGTGGTGAGTCGAGTTTCCATGGTAGTGAGTCGATTGTCGATTTCGTTGAATCGATGTTCGATTATCTTCTGTCCATTGAGGATTAAATCTTCTAGTCTTTTTAAATCATTATCGGTAGTAGTGGTGGTGGTCATTGATTAAACTCCTATAATTTCAATTCGCTCTTATCTTTATTATTACAGCCTTTCTTATAAACATGAAGTATAACCGAATTTGGTATTGACAACCGACTCCCCACTTCCCCACTTCCCCACTTCCCCTATACCTTTTCAACAGGATTTAGTATTAGTTATAGCTTTGGTGCTTGAGCAAATATGTTCAGCGAGGCTCACTCCCGTTAGAGTGAGATAAGATTAACTCTTATTCCTCACCCTAACTACTAGGAAAAACCGGCAATTAAATTAGGCACCTTGCCGCAATTTGTCCAAAACCGATCGATCTTCTAGAGTAGAAGTATCACCAGAAATCTCTTGACCTGATGCTAAAGTTCGCAAGAGACGACGCATAATTTTACCCGATCGCGTTTTTGGCAGTACATCGGTAAAACGGATTTCTCCCGGTCGAGCAATAATGCCAATTTCCTTGACAACGTGATCCTTTAATGCTTGCGCTAACTCCGGACTCGCTTCATAATGCCCCTCGAGAGTCACAAAAGCATAGACTTCTTCCCCTTTAATTTCATCCGGTCGTCCCACCACAGCCGCCTCCGCTACCGCGGGATGGGATACTAAAGCTGATTCGATCTCCATTGTCCCTAAACGGTGGCCAGAAACGCTCATCACGTCATCGACGCGCCCCATTACCCAGAAATAACCGTCTTCGTCCTGACGACTACCATCCCCGGCAAAATAGAGATATTGGCCATCTTTGGGGGCGATATGTTCCCAGTAGGTATTGCGGAAGCGATCGGGATTTTTATAGACTGTTCGCATCATACCGGGCCAGGGATGTTTGACCACCAGATAACCCCCCTCATTCGCTTGGGTGGGATTACCGTCTAAGTCCACCACTTCGGCCATAATACCGGGGAAAGGTAGGGTTGCTGACCCTGGTTTGGTGACAATTGCCCCGGGTAAGGGAGTAATCATAATCCCCCCGGTTTCCGTTTGCCACCAAGTATCGACAATCGGACATTTTTCTTTACCGATAACCCGGTGATACCACATCCACGCTTCCGGGTTAATCGGTTCTCCCACGGTTCCCAGTAAGCGCAAAGAGGATAAATCCCGGCTATTGGGGATATCTTCACCCATTTTGATAAAAGCGCGGATAGCAGTGGGGGCAGTATAAAAGATATTAACCCGATATTTCTCGATTACATCCCAAAAACAACCTAAATTAGAGGGACGGGGAACCCCTTCATACATTACCGTGGTTGCACCATTGGAAAGCGGTCCGTAAACGATATAACTATGGCCAGTAATCCAACCCACATCGGCAGTACACCAGTAAACATCGGTGTCTTTCAGGTCAAAAATCCATTTGCAGGTGACATGGGTGTAGAGATTATAACCGCCGGTGGTGTGGACGACTCCTTTCGGTTTGCCGGTGGAACCACTGGTGTAGAGGATAAATAACATATCTTCGCTATCCATCGGTTCGGCCGGACAATTAGCAGATACCTGTTTTTGTAGATCATGCCACCAGTAATCGCGATCGGCAACCATATTGATTGCTTCCTTGCTGCGCTGGACAACGAGAACTTTTTCCACACTGGGGGCGCTATTATCGGCTAGAGCCAGATCTACCTGTTCCTTGAGGGCAACGACTTTATCCTTGCGGAAACCACCATCGGCAGTGATTACCACCTTAGCGGCCGCATCATTAAGACGATCTCGCAAAGCATCGGCACTAAATCCCCCAAAAACTACACTGTGGGGCGCGCCAATTCTGGCACAGGCTAACATAGCGATGGCCGCTTCGGGAATCATCGGCATATAAATTCCGACCACATCGCCTTTTTTAACGCCTAATTCTTTTAAAGCGTTGGCAAATTGGCACACTTCTCGGTGTAGCTGTTCGTAGGTAATGGTGCGGCTGTCTCCCGGTTCTCCTTCCCAGATGATGGCAGCTTTATTGCGTCTCCAGGTGGTGAGATGTCTGTCAATACAGTTGTAACAAATATTAATCTTGCCGTTGACGAACCATTTAGCAAAGGGGGGCTGCCAGTCAAGAATCTCTGACCATTTTTCAAACCAATGTAATTCTTTTTCGGCTAATTGGGCCCAAAAAGCCGAGGGATCGGCCTTGGCTTTGGCGTAGAGTTGCTGGTATTCTTCAAAGCTTTTAATGGTGGCATTCTGAGAAAATTCGGCACTGGGAGGAAACAGCCGATTTTCCTGTAGGATCGATTCGATCGCTATTTCTGTCATACTGGCAAACGAAATAAATTATCTTGCGATCCAGATTACCTTTTTCGGTTCCCCCCGTAACCCCGGCAAGCAATTCTTTAAGGCTATTTTAGAATTGCCCGATCCCTGACTAGCGATCGCCATTTGGCCCCAAGTGTTACAGAGTTTAAAGTTATGTCACCGATCGAGCGATGAACAGATCGCTGTAAGGTAAACTAACCGATAAACCCGAAATTTAACATGGAGAACACTCGGTAAGGAGTCATAATTCAATGTCTCATAGCGTTAAAATTTACGATACCTGTATCGGTTGCACCCAATGCGTTCGGGCTTGTCCCCTCGACGTGCTGGAAATGGTTCCTTGGGATGGCTGTAAAGCTGCCCAGATTGCCTCCTCCCCCCGCACGGAAGACTGTATTGGTTGCAAACGTTGCGAAACCGCTTGTCCGACGGATTTCTTGAGCATTCGGGTTTATCTCGGAGCAGAAACCACCCGCAGTATGGGTCTAGCCTACTAGGCCTGGCAATCATTCTGTGTTTAACATTTAGCGAAAACTAATCTTGTTAAGAGGACTAACCAGTCCTCTTTTTTCGTTATACTCCCTTCGCTAGTTAGGGCTGGCTGAAAAAATCGGGGCGAAGCATTCGGATAGAAAATCTACGGTTTCACCGATAAGTTATTGCCCGAATGCTTCGCCCCTACAGGACGCAATCGCCGATCAAGATGCAAGGTTTTTGAGCCACTAGCTTTAAAATCTTGCACCTGCCTCGCCAAACAGGACCCAAACCCCTTACCTCGTCTATATTTCACATTTATTCAGCAGACCCTAGTTAGGTAATTCCCCAAAAAGTTGACGATATTTTTGCAGTTTTGCCTCCATTTCTACTAACTGCTGATTAGCCTGTTCAGCCCGTTGGCGTTCATTTTCAGCCCGTTGGCGTTCATTTTCAGCCCGTTGCTTTTCCTGCTCCAGTAGTTGATTAATTTCGCTGTAGGACAAAAATTGAGTACCATCAGGACGATAAATTTTTAACTCGTCGGTTAAGTCAAAACGAATGCCTAAACGGGGACTCACCCAATTATTAACCTCACTAACACTGTCTAAACTGTCACCAATTCGCTGCCAAGCTTCTAGACTATTATCATCGGGATCATAGACGTAGTATTCTTGGACTCCATAGCGATCATAAAATAGCAATTTTTTGGCCATTTCGATGGAGGTATTATTGGGAGAAAGAATCTCAAAGACGACTTGAGGAGCAAGATTATCTTCTTGCCATTGTTTGTAGGAACCTCGATCGCCTTTCGGTCTGCCAAATACTACCATCGTATCAGGAGCGGCAGCAATTTTCGGCTGGCCTTCCACGGGATACCACAACAGATCCCCCGCTACAAATACCTGGGGATCATCGATATATAACCAGTCGAGATTCTGCTTAATCGTCACTATCCAGTTAAATTGTTTAGTATTATCTGCCATCGGTTTACCGTCGCTCTCAGGATAGATAATCTCGTTTTTGTTAACTTGACTAACCATGGGGAATACCTGCCGAACTCATTGGGCTATTTTCATTATATAATAAGTTTGAACTAAGTAAGGAAAAGAACGCTCTTGATTTTAGAACTACAGCAAGTAAATTTAGCTATCCGACGGGGTAGTGCTTATCTGTTAGAAGATATTACTTTTAGCATCAAGCAAGGAGAAAAGTTAGCTATTGTCGGAGCATCTGGGGCAGGAAAAACGACTCTTTTAAGATTGTTAAATCTTATGCAAGAACCCACCACGGGAAATATTTATTTTCAAGGTAAATCGATTAGGGAAATACCGGTTATTTCCCTGCGACAACAGATAGTTTTATTGCCACAAGAGTCGAAGTTATTAGGGATGACTGTTCGAGATGCTCTCGCTTATCCTCTGCAATTAAAAAAACTTACTCCTGCGGAAATTAATCAGAGAATTGACCGTTGGACATCTCTATTAAAAATTCCCGAACAGTGGTTTGAGCGCGGGGAGCTAGAATTATCTTTAGGACAAAGACAATTAGTAGCAATTACCAGAGCTTTGCTGTTAGAACCGAGCATACTGTTATTAGATGAACCCACCTCCG
>NZ_JASJFE010000697.1:0-4796 GCF_030067735.1 Microcystis sp. M53598_WE2
TATTTCTGAGATTGGTTTCTTCGATAATTCTTTCTAAACGCTCTTGAAAAGCTCGATCTTTTTTCTCCTCTTTTTCTAAGGAGAATTTTTCCATTTGTAACTGCATTAAGCGACGATCTATCATTTCCAAATCGGCGGGTTTAGTGGTACTTTCTACCTCTAATTTGGCCGCCGCTTCATCAACTAAATCGATCGCTTTATCGGGTAAAAAACGATCACTAATATAACGATGGGATAGGGTAGCTGCTGCCACTAGAGCCGAATCGGTAATTGTCACCCCATGATGCAGCTCATAACGTTCTTTTAAACCCCGGAGAATTGAGATAGTATCCTCCACGGAAGGTTCCTTAATATAAACCTGTTGAAAACGTCTTTCTAAAGGCGGATCTTTTTCAATATGATTGCGATATTCATCTAAAGTTGTCGCCCCAATACAGCGCAATTCTCCCCGAGCTAACATAGGTTTTAATAGGTTGCCCGCATCCATGGATCCCCCTTCCCTAGAACCCGCACCGACGACGGTATGTAGTTCATCGATAAAGAGAATAATTCGCCCTTCTGATTGGGTAACTTCTTTCATGACTGACCGCAATCTTTCCTCGAATTCTCCTCGATATTTTGCCCCAGCGATTAAACTTCCCATATCGAGGGAAATTAACTGACGATTTTTCAAAGATTCGGGAACATCTCCGTTAACAATCCTTTGGGCCAATCCTTCAGCGATAGCGGTTTTTCCTACCCCCGGTTCACCGATTAAAACCGGGTTATTTTTCGACCGTCGCGAGAGGACTTGTACCACCCGTCGAATTTCTTCATCACGACCGATAACCGGGTCTAATTTGCCTTCTTTGGCCGCTGCTGTTAAATCCCGGCCATATTTATCTAAAGCTTCGTATTTTTCCTCTTGATTGGGTTCAGTAACCTTTTGAGTACCGCGAATAGCTTTGATGGCTAATTCTAAATCTTGGGGGTCAAGATTGAAAGTGCGTAAACATTTCCGGCCAACCCTTTCATCTTCGGCAAAACCGACGAGAAGATGTTCAACGGAGATAAATTTATCTTGCCAACTTTCCCGGGATGCTTCCGCTCGATCGAGCAGCAGATCGAGACCACGACCTAGGTATAATTGATCGACGATGGCCACTTTCGGCTGTCGGTTGGTGAAGACTTCTAGCTGTTGTTGCAGTCGCGGAATTTCTATATTAGCTTTTTGTAAAATCCGGGTGGCTAGACCGTTATTCTGCTCTAGGAGGGCAATAATAACGTGTTCCACCTCTAAGGTCTGATTTTTAAAGCGTCGCGCAATTTCTTGCGATTTAACGATCGAATCCCAAGCTTGTTCGGTAAATTTATTCGAGTCTGTGGGTTGCATTCTGCACCAATGAGGAAAGCCAGTGTCAGAGGTATAGTATAGCAAGGAGTCTCGATCGATCACAAAGTTCCAGACTCGACAAAGGGTCTGACTTGAAAGAGGGTGTAGGGTGTGGGGTGTAGGGTGTGGGGTGTGGGGTGTAGGGTGTGGGGTGTGGGGAAGGGAACCTCTTTCATCTGTGGGGGTGAAAATTTTTTCATCGGGTCTGAATTATTTATCACTATTACCCAATTGGGTTAAAGCAGTCCCGGTGAGACGACAAATTTGCCACTCTTTGAAGACCTTAGCCCCCATTTTTCCATAAAAATCGATCGCCAGTTGATTCCACTCTAAGACAGTCCATTCTAAAAGTCCTGCATCCCTAGCGACGGCAATTTTAGCCACAGCCATTAGTAAAGCTTTCCCGATACCTTGACTACGATAATCGGGTAAAACGAAGATATCTTCCAGGTAAATCCCCGGTTTAGTTATAAAGGTGGAATAGTTAGCAAAAAATAGGGCAAAACCGACTATTTTACCCTCTACTTCCGCCACCAATGCTTCGATGTAGGGTTTTTCTCCAAATAAATGATCCCCTAAAGCTTGACTATTTCCTGTCATTAAATGGCTGAGTTCTTGATAGGCTGCTAAGGCAACAATTAAGTCAAAAATAGCCTTGACATCGGTAGCAACGGCAGCACGGATGGAATAATTCATGATTGCTAGTCAAATCTTGATTTTAATGCTGATGATGTTTATGGGGAGATTCAGCAGGGGGAGAATTAAGATTGGAAAAATGGCCGTTATTTAATCCCATCCCAACGCTACCAATACTGAAAAGTCCCATGGAAACAAAACCGGCCGCAATTGTCCCCATGGCCACGGTTCCAATGGAAACTATTCCCATAGGAACAATACCGATGGAAATAACGCCCATGGGAACAATGCCAATAGAAATTATACCAGTGGGAGCAATACCGATAGACAACCATTTTCGCCCGGAATTACCACAACTATTCTCTTTTTCTTGACCTAGATTGGAATCCATGCTTTTAACCCCGAAGATGCTTTGAGCCTTCCCATCCTAGGTTAGGGGTAGAATTCTTGTCAAAAGACCGCTAGTCAAAATGAAAGTTAATTTTTTATAAAAACTCTTGACTTTTCATCTCAGTTATGTATTGGCGGGATACCGGCCACGTCGAGAATTTTTGGGACTAAATCCTCCCGTTTAATCGCCATGATGTGGACACCTTGACATAACTGCTGGGCTAATTTTATTTGTTCGGCGGCGATTTTGATGCCTTCTTCGAGGGGATGGGCTGCATCGGCGAGTCTTTGAATGATATGGTCGGGAATTTGTACCCCCGGCACATTTTTATTTAAAAATACGGCATTTTTAGCTGATTTTAACAGAAAAATCCCGGCTAGAATCGGTTTATCGGCCAGCGAGGCCACCTGTTGCATGAACTTATCAAGGCGATCAAAATCCGTAACTAATTGACTTTGAAAAAACTGCGCTCCCGCTTCGATTTTACGCTCAAAACGGCTTTGAAGACCGGACCAACTTTTTGACTGCACATCGACGGCAGCCCCGGCAAAAAGTTCTAGGGGTCCATCGGGTAAAGATTTATCGTTAAAGTCAAAACCTTTATTTAATTTATCGATTAATTTTAACAAACGTACCGATTCTAGGTCAAAAACTGCTCTAGCCTGGGGGTGATCTCCTGCTTTGACGGGATCTCCAGTTAAAGCTAGTATATTTCTCAATCCCAAGGCATGAGCGCCCATTAGATCTGCTTGTAATCCGATCACATTGCGATCGCGACAGGCTATTTGACAGATGGGTTCGATGTCGTGTTGATAGAGAATAGCGGAGGCAGCCAGAGAGGACATTCGCACTACGGCGCGACTGCCATCGGTAATATTAGCCGCATGAACGCGATTTTTTAGCCAGAGGGCCATTTCTAGCATATGACTGGCATTACCCCCTTTCGGGGGAGTAATCTCGGCTGTAATCAAAAATTCTCGGTCTTGAACCGCACGTCGTAAACGAGTAGTCATCAATTTATCTAGGTTTTAATCATAAATTTTATAGTAGATTTAGCCAGGCAATGACTCGGAGGCAAGGAATGATCATCGGGCGGCCTTGTTTTATACTGGTCAGTGCTGGTGCTTGGCTGATATCAGATGAGTTAACTGGCAGGAAAAAATTTCTAATGTAGTATAATACACGGACAGTTTAACCAAATCCGTTTACAAGTGTAAAGGACAACCGATTCGATCGAGCGATCATGCAAACTCTTCCTCCTCCTACTAAAGACAAAAAAGAAATCATGACCTACAAAATCGTCGCTTTAGGTGATAGCCTTGTGTATGGCTATGGCGACCCCGTGGGTGGCGGTTGGGCCGAGCGCCTACGTCGTTTGTGGATGGAAAGTGCCGGTCATGCCCTGTATAATTTGGGTATTCGCGGCGATCGAGTGGTACAAGTGTCCGAACGTTTAGAACAGGAATTTCGTCTCAGGGGGGAAATTCGCAATCGTCTCCCCGACCTGATTCTTCTCTCCGTCGGTGTTAATGATACAGCCCGTTTAGGCCGGCCCGATGGTCGTACTTATACCGATCACGATCTTTTTCAAACTCAAATTGAACATTTACTCGGCCGGGCCCGTTCTCTTTGCCCGGTTTTGTTTATAGGTATGATTCCCGTGGATGAGCGGAAAATGCCCTTTTTAGATTGCTTTTACTTCAACCATCGCGATCAGTATCGTTTTAAAGAAACCACTAAACAAGCTTGTCTAGAGCAAAATATTCCCTATCTCGATTTATTTGATCTCTGGATGAACCGGGGTGATCTGTGGTGTCAAGAAAGATTAATGGAAGATGGACTTCATCCCAATGTCCAGGGCTATCAATCAATTTTAGAGGATATTTTAAACTGGTCGCCCCTCACCTCCTTTGTCGGTGTGGATGGTTTTATTCAACCGTTCACAGGAATTGTAGAAAAGTGATGTCCTCTGTTCTCAGTTTGTTTGACATTGACGCTAGATTCTTGGTTCAACAAGTTCACTTCTTCCTCTTCCGTCGAGACAACCCAATAGACCTCGACCTAATATTATCTCAAGACTAAAAGTCTTTCTAGTTAAGGAATCTATCCGAATAAAAATTATTTTAATTGCCTCATATTTTTTCAGTAAAATTGAATTAGCAACGATAGATATACATTCCAGCCATCGAACTGTTTAGTTAGTGCATAAATCAAAAGCAGGCTGTGACTGAGTTAAGTAGTCGTGCAAAATTAATTTCCTAGTCGAGACTCCGAGACTCCGAGACAGGAGACTCCGAGACGGGAGACTCCGAGACGGGAGACTCCGAGACGGGAGACTCCGAGACAGCTATTAGGGATCGGATTTGAGTTTTCAGTTCACTGTTTCCTCACACCAGA